>CAXTTX010000179.1:6287-10155 GCA_964247045.1 uncultured Verrucomicrobiales bacterium
CACCGCGATGGGCCATTTCGAGGATGAGATCGCCAAGGCCGTGGTGCTGGCAATGTTCGTCCCACTCATCATCTCCAGCGGCGGCAACAGCGGCTCCCAGGCCGCAACGCTCATCATCCGCGCCATGGCCCTCGGCGAGGTCCGCCTCGCGGACTGGTGGCGGGTGATGCGGCGGGAAATCCTCTCCGGCCTCATCCTCGGGCTGATCCTGGCCGCCATCGGCGTGCTCCGCATCGCCACCTGGTCCGTCTTTTCGAATGCCTACGGCGAACATTGGCCGCTGGTGGCCGCCACGGTGGGCCTGTCGCTGGTGGGCGTGGTCCTCTGGGGCACTCTTTCCGGCTCCATGCTCCCCTTCCTGCTGAAACGCCTGGGCCTCGACCCCGCCACCTCCTCGGCCCCCTTCGTCGCCACCCTCGTGGATGTCACGGGACTTGTTATTTACTTTGCCGTCGCGGGTGTCATCCTGCACGGCACGCTCCTATGAAAAAACCTGCGGAACCGGCACCGTAGCGGACACTTGGCCCCGTCCCTGCTGCGTGCCAGCCGCCACCGGCAAATCATTCCATACCCACGTCATGACCCGCTTTCACGTCCTCCTGCTATCGCTCTTCGCTTTCACCGCCAGTTTCCTGGAGGCCGCCCCGCTCAAGGTGATCACCTGGAACCTCGAATGGTTCCCGGGCAAACGTCCCACCGCTTCCGCCGAAGAGGCCGACGCCCACATGAAGCAAGCCCAGGAGGCCCTGAAAAAGATCAACCCGGACGTCTTCGTTGGCGTCGAGATCCGCGACTGGGCATCGTTCAATGAACTGGTTTCCGTCGTTCCCGGCCTCACCACCCACGTGGTCAGCAATTTCGTCGACTTGGAAACCGGCAGGATCCGCCCCCAGCAGATCGGCATCGCCTCGAAGCTCAAGTGCGTGGCCGCCGATTGGGAACCCTTCAAGGCGAACGTCCCCAGCATGGCCCGCGGTTTCTCCTATGTTGCCCTGGAGCGCAAGGACGGCAGCCTCATGATGGTCTATGGCAATCACCTGAAGAGCAACGGCGGCGAACCCGCTGACGTCGCCGCCATGCGCAATGACCAGGCGAAACAGCTCATCGCGCAGAAGGAAGTCTTCGAAAACGCCTACGGCGAAGGCAATGGCAAGGAGACCAACAGCCGCCGCCCCCCTCTCGGCATCAGCAAAAAAATCAGCGCGTGGATCCTCACCGGGGATTTCAACACCAATCATGACGGCCAGTTCCCCGAATGCCATGTCGTCAAGGAACTGACCGACGCCGGCTTCCGCAACACCTGGGCGGACACGCCACAGGAGAAGCGCCTCACTTGGGCGCCGAGCAAGGGCGACCGCTTCAAGCCCACCACCTTCGATTACTTCTTCACGATCGGCCTCGGTGACCTGAACGCGACCATGCTGGAATCCCCTCCCGACGTCAGCGACCACCACGCGATCCAGTTGATCGTTCCGGAAAACTGAGGCTCCGGCCGCCACCATGTTCCGATCCCGTCGTTCCGATCCCGGATCTTCCCCGGCGACCCTCGTGCCCCATCTGGTCGATGGCAAGCCGGTCCGCCCGGTGATCCAGCTGATCGCCTACGACAAGAACACCCTGGACGAGCGGGAACTCAACGATCTCTCCGACCTCTCGCAGGTCCTCGACAGCCGCAAGGTCACTTGGATCAATGTCGATGGCCTTGGCGACGACGAGGCGCTGAAAACCCTCGGCGAGTATTTCAATCTCCATCCCCTCGCGCTGGAGGATGTCCTGAACACTGGCCAGCGGCCGAAAGTGGAGGCCTATTCCGACTATCTCTTCATCGTCGTCCAGATGGTCTATCAGGAAAAGGACCGGGTCATCTGCGGCGAGCAGGTGAGCATGTTCCTCGGCCGGAACTTCGTCATCACCTTCCAGGAGGAGGGTGAATACGACGTCTTCGATCCCATCCGCGCCCGCATCCGCGCCGGCATGGGTTCCCTGCGCAAGTCCAAGGCGGACTATCTCGCCTACGCCCTGCTCGACTCGGTGATCGACCACTACTATCCCGTGCTCGAAGACCTCGGCAACGACATCGAGGAACTGGAGGAACAGCTGCTCCGGCATCCCACCAAGGACATGGTGAAGACCTTGCACGGCTACAAGCGGAGCCTCACCCAGCTCCGCCGCATCGTCTGGCCGATGAGGGACGTCGTGAATTCCCTGCTCCACGATACCTCCGGCCACGTCACCTCACCCACCAAGGTCTTCCTCCGGGACTGCTACGACCACACCGTGCAGCTCATGGATTTCGTCGAGAGCTACAAGGAAATCAGCTCCGGCCTCATGGAACTCTATCATTCCAGCGTCGGGCTGCGCACCAACGAGGTCATGCGCGTCCTCACGGTCATCACCTCCATCTTCATTCCGCTTACCTTCATCGTCGGTGTCTACGGGATGAACTTCGCGCCGGTGGACGAAGCCGGCAAGAAGCTGCCCATGAACATGCCGGAGCTCTACCAGCCGCACGGTTACCTGGTCGTCATGGGAATCATGCTGCTCATCGCCATCGTCCAGCTCGCCATCTTCAAGAAAATGAAGTGGCTCTGAACATGAACACGGCCACTTCCTCAGGGAACCGAGGGGGTGATCACTTGATAAAACCGGCGCGGCGTGCCGACGCCGGAAAAATCCACCGCCTCGATGACCGTATCCGAGGGCTGCGCCGGAACATTCTGGAGTTCGACCCATCCACCCGTGGTGAGGTCATCCCGATACCGCACGGAATACGACTTTCCCGCCAAGGCCGTGAACCGGACCGCGCGTTGGCCAGGTGTTCCCGTCGCGATCACCGCGGCGGCAAGGCGGCTCGCCCCGTTCCGCGGATCCGTTCCCGCAATGAACTCCGCCAGATTGGTCTGTCCGTCGCTGTCAGCATCCTCCGCGGCATCATCGGGATCCTGAGGATCCAAGCCATTTGCGGTTTCCCAAGCATCAGGAATCCCGTCAGCATCGGTATCTGTCACGATTCCGGTATTGGCTCCCCCTGGGGTCGGAACCAATGGCATGATCGCGCTGGTGCCATCCGGAAATCTTCCTTGTGAAACTCCGGATGCCTGGCCGCCGAATGTCACGGCGTCAATTTGCACACCCGTGCCGGAAAAAATGCCCGCGCTTTCCCCGGCAGGGTTCAGCGAGAATCCGACATGTCCGGGAGCTGTCGAGTTATCCGCCGTGAAGACCCGCCAACGGCCGGTGCCGCTGCCGCCGATGAAACTCAAGGGAGGCACGAGGTGCTTCGTTTTGTTCGTCAGAACGTCGGTAAGATAGTTTCCGCCAAGGGCCACCGGCAGTTCGGCCGTGTTGTAGATTTCAAGAAATCCCGGACCTGAGGCCGGGTTGGCAAGCCACTCGTTCACTTTGAGACTGGTGGGGCCACCCAAGGCGGCGACAACGTTCAAGCTTCCGCGTGTCGGCACGCACAGCGCGAATGCCCCTGCCCCCGCCTGTGGCCGGCCGAGGGAATAGTCTGCGATCTGGAGACCATAGGCCGCGCTGTCGTGGAGCCCTCCTCCCGCGACCATTCTCTCGAAAAGATAGACCCCCCCTCCCGCAACTGGCAGTCCGAATCCCGTGTTCGTCGCGGAACGCGGTTCCAAGGGATTGAACCCGATCACCAGGTAGCCTCCGGCGGGAACCGTGGTGCCGGTATCGATTACATACTTGCGTGGCATGGCAACGTCGTCGCTCAAACTCATGTCGCCCAAACCCGCTGCTTCCGCCGAGGGGTTGTACAGTTCGATCCAGCCGCCCAAGTCTCCACCCGGATTCGGATAGTTGGAGTTGACCGCGAAAACCTCGTTCAGAGCCAGCGAACCCGCGCCAG
>CAXTTX010000180.1:0-10126 GCA_964247045.1 uncultured Verrucomicrobiales bacterium
CTGTTCCAGGCTTTCGTGCGCGGTTTGAAGGGCGGAGTCGCGACGCTGGATTTCTCCCAACATTTCGTTGAAGCCGTCGATCAGGCTGCCCACTTCATCCTCTCCCTGCTTCTCGGCGCGGATGGAAAAATCCTTGCGGGTCGCCACCTCGCGCACCACGTGCCCGAGGTCCATGATCGGCCCGGCGACCATGGGCAGAAGCTTGCGGGTCAGCAGCAGCGCGACGAGCGATGCCCCCACCATCGCTCCCAAGGCAAGGTAACCGAACCGCACGAGGGTGTCCCGGAGTTCGAGCATGTCGTGGCGCAGATAGACCGTACCGACAATTTCCCCGTCGACCTCGATGTCCTGGAAGACCTCGAGATAGTCGTCGGCAAGCTGGTCTTGGAAAACTTCCAAGGTGTTGTCGGTGAAACGATGGAGATGCCGCCCCACCGGTGGCGGTGTCAGTGGGGCCTTCCCCTGCGGTTGATAGCTGGCAAAGGGCCGCCCCTTGATATCGTAGATGAAGGCCGCGGAGATGTGGGTATCGGACCTTAGGGAACGCAGTGTCAGTTCCGCCGCTGCCGGATCTTCGAATGTCAGCGCGGCGGCACAGTTGTCCGCCATCATGATCGCGGTTGTCTGGACCTCCTCCACCATGCTTCTCCGGAAGTTGACCATCTCAAAGCCGACGATCATCCCGCAGGTCAGCAGGAGCGCCACGCTGCTGGTCAGCATGGTGATAATCGTCAGCTTGCGCTTGATGGGGATATTGCGGAGGATTCTCACGGGTTGGTTCTCCCGGACTTCAATGCCAGCTTTTGAAGCTGCGAGCTGATTTTCAGACCGGCCTTTTGCGCCGAATCCTTGTTGATGGCGAAGCGCAGGGAATCGTTCTGAAGCGTGAAGGTGACCATGCCTCCTTGCCGCGCGAATGCTTCCGATTCTCCCACGGTCAGCACCGCGGTACCGTTTAGGGCTCCCTTCACTTCACTGAGCTTGGAATCCTGTGCCGCACCCACGAACAGGATGTGGGTCTGACGGGCGGCGTTTGGCGACGGAACCTGGACAACGACGATCTTGCGGCCGTTGGCCGCCCTGCCACCGACAGCCTTCTCCAGTTCTCCGCCAAACGGGTTGCCGCGCAGAACGCCAATCACGATGGGACTGTCGGCATTGGCGAAGGCCTGGTCGGGCCATTCGACGTATTTGGTGAAATGATACAGGAACGCGGCCTTGAGTTGATATTCCTTGGAAACGGATTCATCAGCCCACGCGGAACTGGCTGCCGCACAAAACACGGCGATGCGCCACCATGCCAGCGTGGCTCCCCGGATCTTCGGGCAGGACCTGGAGGGCCGGGCTCTGGTTCGGGTGATGTTGGTTGGTTCCATCAAGGTGCGGGTAGGTTGCCTTCTCAGAAGCGCCAGGTGAGTTTTCCGACCACACTGCGGGGGATCTCCATGATCTCGTTGTTGTTCTGGCTGCTGAACTCCGGGTGTTCGCCATCCAGGAGATTCTGTCCCCAGATGCCGATTTCGAGCGTTTCGGTGGGATGCCACACGAGCCCCACATCCACCCGGAGATAGGCCGGGATGGGCGTCGTCACGTTGGTTTGATTCAGCGATTCCACGGAATCCACGTAGGAAGCGAAGCTGTTGAACTCCAGATTCCACGGCAGGGTGACGTAGGATCGCAGGCTAACCTGTTGCTGCGGACTTCCTTCCGGAACATCACCCTCCGGTCGCATTTTCATGTGCAGCCAGCTATAATTCGCCGCGATCCGCCATTGATCCATCGGCTTCCATTGCACCGTCGCTTCCACCCCGTAGGTCTCGCCCGAGCCACCATTTTCGAAGGAGAGCGGGACGTAGAGGTGGGGGAAAGGGGTGGTCACCATCCCCGGTTCGCCCTCCGTCACGATGATGAGATCGTCGTAGACGTTGTAAAAGGCCGTGAGATCCACGGACACATCCGCGGCGGGCTCGATGCGATAGCCGATCTCGTAGGCGTCGAGCGATTCCGAAACGACATTCGAATTTCCACGCAGCTCGGTCTCCACCACCGGGCCGCCCGGAGACTGGAAATTCCCGATGTTATACCGCCCGCTGCGATAAATCCGGGAAGGGGTGCCCGCGGCATGCGAGGCCGCCGCCCATACGGTTTGGTGGTACGTAGGTGTCCACAGCAGCCGCGCGCTGGGCTGGATTTCCCAAGCCGTGTAGTCGTTGTGCTCGACCTTGGAGCCGAGGATCAGGTGCAACCGATCCGGAACCACCGTGATCTCGTCCTGCAGGAACGCCGTGTAGAGGTTCAGATCCGCGCTTGCCGGGTTCATGTCGAAGGTTGGCGTGCCGTCCAATTGGTCCGTGGTGAAACGATATCCCAGGCCTCCCATGATGTCGTTCCAGGTCCCAAGCGGAAACCGGTGTTCCAGTTGGATGTCCGCCGTGTCGCGTGACTCGATGGCCAGCGGCGTCTGGTAGCGGTAGGAATCGAAGTAGGCTTGGAGGGATAGGTGTGACTTGTCGGAGAGCGTGCGCGTCCACCGTCCGAGCATGTTTCCGCCGTGGCTCTCATTATCAGCGAGGGAGGTTTCGCTGAATGGCGGTGCCAACGTCGGCGTGGTCAGATTCCCCGCCGTATTCATCGAATAGTAGTCCCCTTGCAAGGTGACGAGATCATCCGCGGACGGTTCCCAATCCGCGCGAAAGCCACCGCGGATGGATTCCCAGGCATCGGGAGCACTGCCGCCAGCCGGATCCTCCAGGCCGTTGCGGTCGAAGTATTTCAAGTAGACCCGGTAGTGCAGGATGTCGGAAATCGCGCCGCCGTAGCGAAAGCTCATCGACGGCTGGTCCTCGGTGCCGGTCGAGGTGGAGAACAACCCTCCCTGGGTGTCCTTGGAGTTCTTGCTGGTGATGTTGATCACGCCATTCACCGCGTTCGCGCCCCACAGGGTGGCCCCCGGCCCGCGGATCACTTCGATGCGCTCGAGGTCCTCCATGACCATGTCCTGTGCATCCCAAAACACGCCGCCGAACGACGGCGTATAGATGCTGCGCCCATCCATCATGACCAGCACCTTGTTTGAATACTGTTGGTTGAAGCCGCGCGAACTGACGGCCCACTGGTTGGCGCTGATCCGCGCCACTTCCAGCCCGGGCACCAACCGCAACGCTTCCGGAATGCTGGTGATGCCCAGCCGGCGGATGTCATCGCCCGTGATCACGGAGATGGCTGCCGGTGAGTGGGCCAGGTCGGTTTCCTTCTTGGAAACCGACGTCACCGACTCGTTCATCAATTGCTCGATGCTCAAATCAGCCAGGTCGATCGCGCTGACCGCGCCGTGGGCCTGAAGTCCTAACAGCCCGGATGCCAGGACGCGGGCAAGGATCGCTGGATGTCGGTTCTTAAATGTGGGTTTCATCGTGTTATGCCGGCGGTCGGCCAGTGAGGGCTTTGTTTTTTAAGTTGAGAAGCACCGACAGACCCGTCTGGAGAATTCGCGGGGAGTATCCTCGTGGGTGGTTCCGGAGAACTGGGTAGCCTCCTGATGCACGGCGCTCAGGAGGTTTTTGCCCGACCAGTGGAAATTTCAGGTCGTCCCTCGGTCGATGGGAAAACCTGACATCAGCGGTTACCTGGCCCTGGACCCCCGCTTCCTGGTCCGCGCCGCGGAGCTGGGCATCGATGCTGGCCTGCCGGAGGTCGCGGTGGGTGCGCAGGATCGCCTGCTGCCGCGTTTCTTCCGGATTCGCTCCCGCTTTTGGAAACGGAGGTCACCGACTCGTTCATCAATAGCTCGAGGCCCCACACCGGCCAGGTTCATCGCGGCATATGCGCCTTGCGCTTGGGATCCCAAAAATGCCTTGGCAAGGCTGATGAGCGGCGTCAACTGCGGGCACAGGTTTGTTGATGAAAATGGAAAATCATCATCACTAGGTATTTTTGTTTGATCGATCTTCAACACGAGTAAAATTTAGGGAAACCCCTTGACAGCAGTTTGACCATGATTTTTTCGCATGCCGCAATCTTTGCGGGAATCGGGCAAATTACACTCTGGTGGAGTATTGCTATAACTTCGTGTGCAATATCTTGGGCTCTCTTGCGGGGAATTATCAGTGATTCGTGTTGCTTCCGCTCTCAAATCGCGGGATCAACTCGGGCCATGGCAACGATGTCCTTCACCCGCAATCCCTTTCCACGCCTTAGGAAAATCGGCTCGTCCCGAAATATCCAGGGTTTCAGGTACGGATCGTTTCCGATGAATTCGATTGTGCGCCAGCACTTCGGAAATGGCGGGGAACTCCGGTGATTTCCTCCCTTTCAGACCGTGTTGTCGGGTATCCGGAGAATCCTTGCCAGTTGCCCCTGTTCCAAGCCACGCTGCCGCGGCGTTGAACGAAAATGAGGTCAACGGACTTGCGGGAATCCCCTCGACACTGGCATTTTTGCGTTCAAATCGACATTGAATTGGCAACCGGGAGATCCGCGGTTGGCTCTCAATATACAAAAGCGTATATATAATTCAGGATTTAGGAACCACGTGAACCAATGGCGATTAATAGAAGGCTTCGAACCCCGGAATATGTTGAGGATCGTTGTTGGAAATGTAGCCGGAATCCGCGCCTTCTCAACGATGCGAAGGGCTATGACGCGGACTCGCAAGACCCAAACGAGGCGTTGATGCCGGAGTGAGTGGCGGCGGGCCCAACTGGAGGATTGTCGGGCAAGGTCTTGCAGGGACTTGCCTCGCATGGCAGTTGTGGAAACGGGGCGAGCCATTCACCCTGCTTGATCGTGGCACCGGTGGCAGTTCGCGCGTTGCCGCGGGCATGATCAACCCGGTGACGGGGAAGAACTTCGAGCCAAGCTGGCGGATCGCGGACTTTCACCCGCGGGCACTCGCCTTCTACGCGGAGGTGGAGGAACTCATCGGGCGCAAGCTGTGGCACCCGCATCCGGTCGTGCGGCTGGCTGCGTATGAGAAGGAATGGGGCAAGATCGCCTTGAAGCTGGAATCTCCGGCCGTGGCACCTTGGGTGGAAAAGACCATCGGCGCACCCGCGGGATGGACCGGAGCCGTGCGACTCAAGGGTGGCGGTCGTCTGGACACGCGGGCGTTCATGGATGGCTCACGTGCCTTTTTCCGCGAGGCCGGAATGATCTATCAGGAAGAGTTTGTCAGTGGTGAAGGCATCCACTCCGGGGAAATCCGCTGCGAGGGAGCCACCGGCCTGCTAACAGGATGCTATGGGCCGCACCGCTGCGCCAAGGGCGAGATCCTGACGCTTCGTGCCACGGGATGGGACGGGGAATCCATCCGCATCGGGGCAGGGGGCTGGCTCGTGCCGCAGGGTGGGGGAGTCTTCAAGGTCGGCTCCACTTACGAATGGAATGACTTGGACGAACTCCCGACCGCGGCCGGCAGGTTGAGGGTGGAGGAAATCGCCGCCCGCCTCGGTGGCGATGCCTTTGAAGTGATCGATCACGAGGCCGGCATCCGTCCCATCATGAGGCGCAGCCAGCCGCTGATCGGCCCGCACGGAGAGGGCTGGATGTTCAATGGCCTTGGTTCAAAGGGTTCCCTCTACGCGCCCGCCATGGCGGCGAAGCTCGTGGACTGGATGCTCGATGGAATCGAGCCGGAGCCGGAAGTGGACTTCAGGGTTTTCCTGCGACAATCTCGTGGCGATGAATCATCCTGACGCCCGATTCCCCCCGCGTCCCACCGCGCTGGCGCAGGACCTGTTGCGTCCCTGGATCATGGAGGGCGATACCGCGATCGACGCCACCGCAGGCAACGGCCATGACACCGTTTTTCTCGCGGAACTCGTGGGTGAATCAGGCAAGGTTCTCGCCTTCGATATCCAGCAAGCCGCGCTCATGTCCACTCGGGAGCGCGTGTCAGCAGCAGGATTGGCCGGTCGGGTGACGTTCCTGAACGAATCCCACGCGAACATGGCGAACCACGCGGGTGGCGCTTCGGTGAAGGCCGTGATGTTCAACCTCGGTTACCTTCCCGGCGACAACCACGAGATAACCACCCATACGGACGAAACGCTAACCGCATTGAAAATCACAGTGGACCTGCTCGTGCCCGGAGGCCTTCTCTCCGTCGTCTGCTATCCCGGTCACGACGCTGGTGCGGGTGAAGCTTCCGCTGTCGAAACATGGATGACCTCGCTGGCAACGGAAGGATTCCACATCGCCAGATACGGTGCCCTCGGAACTCGCAAGCCCGCGCCGTTCCTCTTGCTCGCAAAGAAGCCTTAGAGGCCATTAAGCCGGCAGGGACCGCACTCCGTGCGGTCCGGCTGGGGCAGCCCACACAACCTCTAACGCCCAAAGGTCCGTCCCCGCCCCCAATAGATCCTTACCTCCGCTTCTTCCCGCCCGTCTTCTTCCGCCGGATCGGCTTGGAAGGCGAATCATCCAGCAGCGCCGTGTACATATATTCGAAATCTTCCAGCTTCCGGCGCGGAATCGGCTGATCAATGAAAATCTCCACCGACTTCGCGTAGTCCAGCTCGTCCGCCGTTAGAATCGTGAACGCATCTCCCTCCGCGGAAGCCCGTCCCGTCCGGCCAATGCGGTGCACATAGTCTTCCGCATTCTCCGGAACCCGATAGTTGATCACGTGGGAAACTCCGGAAATGTCGATGCCCCGCGCGGCAACGTCCGTCGCCACCAGGATTTCATATTCCCCGGACTTGAATCCCGCCAAGGCCTTCATCCGGTCCACTTGGCTGATGTCCGAGTGCATGGCGGCCACTTTCGTCTGGCCGGTGGTCTTGATCAGCGAGGTGAGTTGGTCAGCCTCCTTGCGGGTGCGGGTGAAAATCATCACCGAATGATAATCGGTCTGTTTGAGCAGTTCCAGCAGCAGCTCGTCGCGCTGGTCCATCGCCACCGGATAGAAAGCGTGGGTCACGCTCGTCGGCACCGACGTCCGCGCGATCTCGATGCTCTGGGGATTGGTCAGGCACCACTGGGCGAAGGTCTGGATCGCCGGCGGCATCGTCGCGGAGAAGAACAGCGTCTGGCGTTCTTCCCACGGGCAGAGGTTCACGATCTTCCGGACTTGTGGCAGGAAGCCCATATCCAGCATCCGGTCCACCTCGTCCAGGATCAGCACCTTGATCTCACCGAAGCGCATGGAGGTGCGGTAGAAGTGGTCGACCAAGCGGCCGGGTGTCGCCACCACGATGTCCGCTCCGGCCTGGAGTTGTTCGGACTGGGTGCCGAGGCCGACACCGCCGTAGAGCAGCGCCACCTTCAGCCCGGTGTGCTTGCCATATTTTTCAAATTGCTCCGCCACCTGGTGGGCCAGTTCGCGGGTCGGTTCCAGCACCAGGATCTGGGGCTTCCCCATTTTGGTGATCTTCGATAGGCTGGGCAGGGCGAACGCGGCCGTCTTGCCGGTTCCCGTCTGGGACGCGCCGATCACGTCGCGGCCTTCCAGTATCAGCGGTATCGCCTGCGCCTGGATCGGCGTTGGTTCGGTGTAACCGGACTCCTCGATGGCTTCCAGGACGGCTGCGGAGAGCCCAAGTGTGTCAAATCCCATGCGGCGGCTTAGGTATCGGCCCGCGCGGTCCGGGTCAAGGTGCGATTGCAGGGGCCCCTGGGCTGCCGGAATTGCGCGAACCGCCCCGGAATAAGGACAACGGTCAGGATGTGCCTCGGTCACCCGGAATCCGATCATCTCGCCAGTTTCCATCGTCGCGGGCGGCTCCCGGTGTAAAGCGCGCGTTTGGAACTCGTTAAATTCCCGTTAACCTCCGAAAATCCCATTGGCATACCTTGGAAAACCGACTGTTATTCATGGAAACAAGCCGGAATCCAACCCTTCTCCGCCAGCCATGTCCCAAGCCATCATCGACCCCGAGGAAGTCCGCCGTTTTGCCGCGGAATTGAAGCGCTTCAACGGCGACCTCCGCGAGCGCACGGGATCCCTCATGGCCCGCTTCACCGCCCTCGGGGATACCTGGCAGGATCAGGAGCAGGAGAAGTTCGCCGCGGAGTTCACCCAGTTGATGAAAACCCTCAAGTCCTTCCTGGAACTCTCGGACCGCCACACCCCGTATCTCCTGCGCAAGGCGGAGCGCATCCAGCAGTACCTCGACCAGCGCTGAGACATTCCCGCAGCCCCAAATGTCCGATCAAGTCAAAGTTTCGTCGATCGATGCCCTCGAGGCCTTTCGCTCGGACCTGATCCAGTATATCTCCAAGGCCCGCACCGCGCTGGAGGATATGGAGGGCGAGGTCCGCCGCACCCAGACCTGGCTGGATACCGACCGCACCCAGCACTGGGGCCGGCAAATCAAGCTCTGGACCAAGAATCTCGACCAGGCCCAGCAGGAACTCTACAGCGCGAACCTCACCAACCCACAGGCCAGCAATGCCTTCCAGCGCATGGCCGTCCTCAAGGCGAAACGCAAGCTGGTCGAGGCGGAGGGGAAGATGCTGGTGCTGAAAAAATGGCGCCAGACTTTCGAAAACCGCACCACGCCCCTTTTGCGCCAGCTCGACCCGATGTTCCACCTCGTGGGACAAAAGTTGCCGAAAGGCGTCTTTGCCCTGGGTGAGTCCATCAAGGCCCTGCAAGCCTACGCGGCAAAGCACGCCCCTTCCCAAGGCTCCGCTCCTGCCCCACCCGAAACCGGAGGTGAAACCTCATGAGTGTCACCGCCAGCAAGGGCCTGCTGACACTTGCCACCCGCCAGCTCCAGGCGCGGTGGGGCGAAACCCAATTTTCATGGCGGGATGCCAAGGCCCGCGAGTTCGACGAAGTCTATCTTTCCGACTTGATGAATACCGTGAATTCAGTGTTCCGGGTCATCGATGAACTGGATAAATTGCTCGATAAAGTTCATGCAGACTGCGACTGAATCCAATGATCTCCGTTCCGTGCAAGCGGAGCTGGAACGCCTGCGCTCTGGCATCACCGCCGTCACCGCCGGGGAAAGGGAATGGATCAAGGCCCGCGCCGAACGCCTCGTCGCAATCCGCAAGGAAATGGCCCTGCGTGAGGAAGCGGACACGGCCAAGCTTGCGCGCAGGATCCATGAACTGGCGGCCACCCGCCAGGATGAGATCGCCCGCGCGCATGTGGTCTTCGAGTTGCGCGGCGCGAGGGTTCATCAAGCCTACCACGCCAGCAAGCACGCCCTCGCGAACCGCGAACAAGGCGTCAAGGACCGTAGGATCGGCCAGGTCCAGGGATCCATCATGCGCAACCGCCAGGCGCGCCAGGAGGAACTCGCCAAGGCAAAG
The DNA here is from genome assembly GCA_964247045.1 of uncultured Verrucomicrobiales bacterium. Taxonomy (GTDB): domain Bacteria; phylum Verrucomicrobiota; class Verrucomicrobiia; order Verrucomicrobiales; family Akkermansiaceae; genus Luteolibacter. Next base: position 9,265 of record CAXTTX010000180.1, read on the forward strand.
GAAGAACACGAGACCTTCCTCGCGCTCTTGATGGCCGACCGCAAGGAGCGCCGCGAAATCCGCAAATCCATCTACAATTCCCAGAAATCCTATCTCCCCTTGATCCGGAAAAACTTCGAGGGCAAGGGCCGCGCGAAGCCGGAGGTCGATACATCCGGCACGCCGGAAGCGTTGCGGAAATCCGTCCTTGCCCGCATTCAGGATGCAAGGCTGGCAGCCGGTGATGCCGACAGGCTGCTTTTACCGAAGTTTTTCCGCTTTGTCCCGGTCTGGTTGCTCTTGCTCCTCGCCGCCGGGCTTCAAGCCTGGCTGGTCTTTTCGGGAAAAATAGCCTCTCCCGGCTATCTGCCAGTGCCCTTCCTGATTTCTTCCGGGGCGGCCTTCCTCCTCTGGATCATCGGTTTCCTGTCCTCCCGGCAAACCGTCGCCAAAGCCGCCGAAGCCCTCGGCGCCGCTGGCCTTCTGGAAGTCGCCGCCGAAAATCGAGCCAACGCCCGCATGGCCGCCATGGAAGCGGAAATCCAAAACGAGCACGCCACCGAAGGCCAAAACCTCAGCGAAACCTTCCGCGAGTCTGAGACCCAATGGAAAGCCCGCCTCGCCGATGGCCAGCGCGAGCTCGACCGCCAGAACGCCCGCCTCCCCGGTCGCTTGGAAAGACTCCTCAAGCGGACCCTCGCCAGGATCGACGCAAGACATGCCGAAGCCCTCGCAACCGTGCAGGCGGAGGCGGATGAACGCGCCCTCAAGACCAAGGCGGCCGGTCAGCGGGAAAATGACGCCGCGGAGGCCAGGTTCGGTGATCGCATCAGGGAACTGGCCGCCCCTTGGCAATCCGGTGCCAAAACCTCCTTCGATTCCT
>CAXTTX010000181.1:0-2600 GCA_964247045.1 uncultured Verrucomicrobiales bacterium
CCTCGGGGAGGAAATGGACAAGATCCTGAGGACGCGGAAGGGATTCGACGAAAAATCCTACCGCGAGAACCTCGATGCCCTGCCCTTCGCGAGGGATGACGACGAGGCGGAAGTCGAGGACCAGGGCGGAGCCGGGGATTGAGGGGACGGAATTCGATTTCCCCCAAACCCCCGGGTGTCGCGGCACATAGGGAGGATGACAGGAATCGCCGGACCTATTCCGGAAGATGCCCTAAACCCGAATCGCCGCCCCTGCCTCATGAAGTTCACCCATTTCGCGCCTCCCCGGCCTGAGCTGTCCGCCCTTCCCTGTCGATTCCTCGGATTTTTTAAACCGCTTGCCGCTCAGTGACATTGGAATGACGGGGATTGTAGCTCCCCATGTCGTCCGCGTCCCGCCCGGCCACAACTTCCCTCTTGAAATTCTCAAAAGTTTTTGAATGATACCGACGAACCTCAGCAGCCCGGTAACCCATTTATCCGCTGACTTTCAAACCCCTCGCCCAAACCCGATGAAATTTTCCACGTTCCTGAAAGCAGGAAGCTTGTACCTTGCCATGGCAGCCTGCGCGAATGCGGCAGCCACGGTCTCCTATTCCGCGTCCGCGGACCCGGGAGCGAACCCGGATGCCACGGGAGGATTCAACGTCTGGGCGGTCACGCTTTCTCCCGGTGGCACGCGGGGTTCGTTCCTCGGCAACTCGGGAACCAATGGTGACGGCAACGGCGCGGGAGCAGGCACTTCCGCCTGGGCACTTTTTGCCAGCGGTGGCGGCCAATCCTTCGCCAACCACACATTCGGCGGAGGAGCGCTGAATGTGGCGCAAACCGTGGGCCTGAACTTTGACAGCGGCTACATCGATTCCGGAAGCGGCCAGTCCGCGGGCATCCAACTCCGGAACGGTTCCACCGTCCTTTTTTCACTTTATTTCCGCGGCGGCCAAAGCGTCCACGAATACCTCGACGCCGGTGGCTCGGACATCGACACCACCAAGGGTTTCACGGACGACGGAGGTGCTTTCAGTTTCACCCTGAATTCCGCGACGAGCTATTCCGCCAGCTATGCCGGTGCCAGCTGGACCGGCACGCTATCAGGAGCAGCGATCGACAACATCCAGGTTTTCAACAACAACGCGGGCGCGGGTGGCGCGGCCAACGTTTTCTTCAATGGCCTGACGGTCGTACCGGAACCGTCCAGCGCGTTCCTCGGCCTCTTCGGGTCGCTGCTGCTTCTGCGCCGCCGCCGATAAACGGGACGGATTCATTTTCAGAAAGCCCGGGCCGTGTCATGCGGCGCGGGCTTTATTTTGCCCCGGAGCTCCCTACACCCGCTCCTACTGGAGGCCCCGCAGCTTCTTCTGGGTGGCGATCCAGGCGCGGTCTTCGTCGGACAGGCTGGTTTCCTTGGTCTGGGCACGCCCGCCCTCCGGCTCGATCAGGACGAGCGTCCCATTCGAATAGGAAGCCAGTTTGGCGAAGATCTGCCTGCCGCGCCTGTCCTTCCAGTGGCGGTAGCCCTTTTTCTCCAAGCCGCTTTTCCAGCCCTTGTAAGCCTCCGAGGAAACCGCTTCCGCGTGTTTGATCTGGCCCCAGAGGAGGTCCGCCTCACCCCGCTGATAGCCGCGGTAGCGCCCCACCACCTCACCGCTGGGACTCACCACGACCAGCGAGGGATAACCCATGATCTTGTAGCGCTTTTTGAGCGCCTCGTTGTAATCCTGGATCCGGGCCCGGCGGTCTTCGGCGGAACCGAGGTCCTCGGAATTCGGATCCTTGGACACGACGACGTCCACCTTGAGGCGCACCAGTTTATCCTTCGCCCAATCGCCGAAATCCGTGCGGGAAAACAACTCCTGGCTGACGGCCTTGCACATCGGGCTGCGGAGCGAATCGGTGAACCAGATGAGCATCGGCTTGCCCTCGCGGATGGAGCGCTGCTTCGCGATGGTTTCGCTTTCCTCCCACGGCCCGCGGGTGGCGTTGGAAAGCACCGTGGCCAGTTCCGGGATCGCCGCGTCCGGGTTGTCGGGATCGGTGTAGACGATGTCCGACTCGGCGGTGGCCTTGTATTTGCCATTGCCCATGTTGCCGCCGGCAATGACGGGGGTGCCGGCCTCCGTCTCGCCGGGGGTTTTTGCCCGGAGTTCCGGAGGAATGCCGGTCGGGCCGAAGGGCGACGGTTCTTCCTTTTTCGTTTCCGCCTTGTGGGCACAGGAGGCCAGCAGGGTGGCAACGAGCAAGGCAGATGGCAGCAATGGGCGCGACATCCGGGTTATTGGGTTTTTTATTTTTTCAATCGGACCGGGGTTCCGCAATAGGTGCAGCGGAACCACTTGAAAAAGAGCATGTGAAGAGACACGGGAACGATGTATCCCAAGCCCCACACGTGATGGGCCTTCGAATTCTTGAGGCACATCCGTGGTACAAACTGGCGTTGGCCACAGATCCTGCAAGTCCCGGAAAGCCCCCAGATGAGATAGCCGATACCGATCACCGGCAGACTCAGGGGGAAAACCAGCAGCCACCCGGGAACCCAGTGGAAATGCTTCGGCATTTCCTGGGAAAGCAACAGCAAGGCCGCGGAGATAATCCCCGCAGGG
>CAXTTX010000181.1:2610-9973 GCA_964247045.1 uncultured Verrucomicrobiales bacterium
GGAGCAGGATGGCCAAAATCAAGGTGATGATCGCACCCATCGCCAAACTGACGGGATGGCTGTGCAACACGCCGCGGATGTACCAGCGGGACTGCGGATCGCGCCCCTTGTTCGTCTCCACGCGGGGACCGCGGATCAGGGCCACCCGGTCGTCGGTGGCGGTGTCCGCCAGTTTCGCGGTGATGGGGCGCACGTTTCCACCCGCGAGGGCGTCGGTGCTCTTGATCCGGGTGGTGTCGATTTCAAAGCGCGGCGTGGCGCCGGTTTCCGCGAGGCGGACGTTGCTGATCGGCACGGCGGGCTTGCCGACCTTCGGCGCGGGAACGCGGTCGTCCACGCGCACTTCCAAGTCGCCAGAGTAGCGGTTGAGGAGGATGGCCGGAGGGATATCACCGACGGCCAGTTTTTGATCAACGAGGAATTTGGCCGGCAGCGGGATGGCGAAAGGGGCCTCCACGAGCATCGTCACCACCTCGGGCGAATCCTCGTAGTTGACCGGCATGACAGCCTTTTCCTCCCGCACGATGGCGGCGCCGGTGAGATTGCGGGCAGAGGAGATCCATTTCTCCACGTTGCCCCGCGGCGGCGGGCGTTTTGCAATTTGCAGGATGGAATTCGCGCGTTCCAGTTCCTTCGCGAGTTCCTCCACACCGGCCTTCGCCAGTGATTCCGCATCGGGAAATCCGGCGGCTTCCAGCAACTCGACGGACGCTTTGCCGATTCCGGGGATGCTTCTGAGGTCGGTCATGGATGGGAATCGCGCGGAGCCACTCTAGGGAAGGATGACCGCTTGGCAAGCGGTCATGCCACCCGGTGGCGGGACGATGGAATGAGTTCCGATTTGGCAAATCCGGCGACGCCTGTCCCGGGAGACTCAAGCGAGCGCGGCGAGCATTTCGCGGAGCTGGGCGAGCTTCACCTTCCAGTCCTCAAGGCGTTCCTTTTCCTGGACCACGACTTCCGGAGGCGCGCGATCGACGAAGCTGGCATTACCCAGCTTGCCCTCGCTCTTTTTCACCTCCAGCTCGGTTGTGGAAATTTCCTTGGTCAGGCGGGCGCGTTCCGCTTCCACGTCGATGAGGCCATCAAGCGGCATGTAAACCTCGCCGATGCCGGTGACGGCGGCGGGAGTGCCCTTCGGGACCTCGTAGGCGGAATCCAAGGTGATCTCCCCTGCCCCGACGAGCAGGGCGAGCACCTTGGTCTCGGCAGCAAGCCAAATGGGTGCAGACTTGATCGTGAAGCGCACGTCCTTGCGCGAACCCACTTTGTATTCCGCCTTTAGATTCCTCATGCGGCCGGCCGATTCGTAAACCTCTGCGGCGATGGCCTGGGCCTTCGCGACGCTTTCCGGGGAAAGGTCCGCCAGCATCGGTTGCCTCGGCAGCACCTTCTGCATGAGGAACTCGCCCTCCTCCACATAGCCCATGCGCGCGGAGAGTTCTTCCGTCACGTGCGGCATGTAGGGGCTGAGCAATTGCAGATAGCGGCCCATGACGGCATCGAACACGCCAAGCGTGGCGGCCTTCGCCTCCGGCGTGGCGGTTTCGCGCAGGTCGAGTTTCACGGCTTCCAGGAACTTGTCGCAGAAGTCATTCCACAGGAACTCATAGAGGCGCTGTGCGATCTCACCGAAGCGATATTCGCCATAGAGGCGGCCGAGATCCTCCGCGAGTTCGTCGAGCTTCGCCATCACGTTGAGGTGATAGGGACGCAGGCCATCGAGTGAATCGAGCGGTTGGAATGGCTCATCACCCATCTGGCGGAGACGGCAGGCGTTGTAGAGCTTGTTCGCGAAGTTGCGGCCTTCCTCCACGGAAGCCTCGTCGAAGCGCAGGTCGCTGCCCGTCGGCGCGATGCGCATGAGTCCGAAGCGCAGGCCGTCCGCGCCATATTTCTCCATCAGGTCGATGGGGTCCGGCGAGTTGCCGAGCGACTTCGACATCTTGCGTCCCTTCAAGTCGCGGATGATGGAGGTGAAGTAGACGTTCTTGAACGGCAGTTCGCCGGTGAACTCATAGCCCGCCATGATCATACGGGCCACCCAGAAGAAGATGATGTCGGGACCGGTCACGAGGTCGTCCGTCGGATAGAATTTCTCCAGCGTCGGCGTCTTCTCGCCGACGTTCGCCATGGTCGCGAAGGGCCATAGCCAGGAGGAGAACCAGGTATCCATCACGTCCTCGTCACGGGTCCAGTTCTCCGCATCGGTGGGCGGCTCGACACCGACATGGATATCACCGGCGGAGAAATCCGACATGTCGAGCGACTCGGCGTTCTTCAAGGCCTCGAGCTTTTCCTTGTGATACCACACCGGGATCTGGTGTCCCCACCAGAGCTGGCGGCTGATGCACCAGTCCTGCAGGTTATCCATCCAGTGCGCGTAGGTCTTTGCCCAGCGCTCCGGGCGGAACTTGATCTCGCCATTGGCCACGGCGTCAGCCGCTTCCTGCACGCAGGGATATTTGAGGAACCACTGCATGGAAATCCGCGGCTCGATGGGCACGCCACCGCGCTCGGAATAACCGACGTTGTTCTCGTATTCCTCCACCTTCAGCAGCAGGCCCATTTCCTCCAGCATCGCTGCGGCTTTCCTGCGAGCCACGAAACGGTCCAACCCGTGAAGCTCCGGCACCTCGGGGCAATTCACATGCGCGTCCGGCGTCAGCACGTCGATGATCTCCAGGTGATGCCGCAGGCCGATCTCGAAGTCCGCCTTGTCATGCGCGGGGGTGATCTTCAGCGCTCCGGTGCCGAATTCCACGTCCACATGGTCATCCGCGATCACCGGGATCTCCGCGTGCGGGAAAGGACGCTTCACCTTGCGGCCCACATACTTCGTGAAACGCGGATCCTTCGGGTTCACCGCCACCGCCACGTCGCCCATCAGGGTTTCCGGACGGGTCGTCGAAATTTCCAGGAACTCGCCGGGAGCATCCACGAGCTCGTATTTCATGTAATACAGCTTCGAGCGCTGCGGGGTCATGATCACCTCCTCGTCGGAGAGCGCTGTCAACGACACCGGGCACCAGTTCACGATCCGCTTCCCGCGGTAGATCATGCCCTTCTTGAAAAGCTCCACAAAGACATGGCTCACCCACTCGGTATAGGGCGCATCCATGGTGAAGCGCTCGCGGCTCCAGTCGCACGAGCAACCCAGGCGCTTGAGCTGGTTGATGATGATATCGCCATGCTTGTTTTTGAAATCCCACACCCGCTTCAGGAATTCCTCCCGGCCGAGATCGCGGCGGGTAATGCCTTCCTTTTCGCGGAGTTCGCGCTCCACTTTCGCCTGCGTGGCGATGCCCGCGTGGTCCGTCCCAGGCAGCCACAGCACTTCTTTGCCCTTCTGGCGGGCACGGCGGGCGAGGATGTCCTGGAGCGCGTTGTTCAATACGTGCCCGAGGTGGAGGATGCCCGTGACGTTCGGCGGCGGAATGACTATCGAGTAGCCGTCCTTGATCGAGCAAGGATCGGCCTCGAAGCATTTTCCGTCGATCCAGGCGGCGTACCACTTCGCTTCCACCGCCTGGGGTTCATAGGCTTTCGCTAACTCGGACAACATGGGGGCGGATGGATGCCAGAGGGGCCGGGATTTGTCCAGTACCGGGAAAAGGCGGCGAAAAACCGCCTCCGAAATGCCCGGCCGGGAAGCCTGTTTTCCCAATATTCAGCCCGACAAGGGCCGATTTATCCCTGATACTCCTCCTGGAACGGCATGGAGCTCGGCGGGGCCGGGTTCCCGTTGTTGTATTCCAAGCCGAGATAGGAGCCCGGATTCACCCGCACCGTCGGAGAGCCGGGGAAACCGACGCTCACCGAGCCGCCCGCCGTGCAATCGATCACGAATGCCAGCCACAACGGGTCCACGCCCTCCGTCACATCCACCCGGACGGTGTGCTCGGTGCCGTTGTTCGGTGCCAGGGAGAACATGGTCGGTTGCAAATTCGCCACCAGAACCCCGAGGCTGGAGCCGTCTGCGGGTGGGGCGAGGTGAACGGCGGAAACGAGGCCGCTGTTGAAACTGAAGTGCGCGGGACCATTGCCGCTGATGCGGATTTCGAGGGTGATCATGGTTGGGGGGAACGGATTTGGGGGGGTGGGAACGCGAATGAAGCAGCCGGAGTGCCAGCGCCGCTCCCAGCATAACAGCACCGGAAAATTTCACAACCGGGGACCGTCTCCCTTCCAGTTCCCCCTCGCCAGATCTTCTAAACCGGAGTCTAATACAACCAAACAACGGGCCGGCCGTTATCTCCCCCGGCTCCGGAAATCACCCGCCCCATGAACACTGGCAACCTCCCATTGGCCCTCAACGACCTCGAGTTTGCCTTGTTGCTTCCGGTCGTCCTCCTTTACGCGCTCATCGCCAGTGCCACCGCACTCGTCACCGCAAAGCTTATCCGTGGAAAAACCCCGCGCCGCTCCTACTGGCGCTTGCTCGCCTTGCGCGGATCATTCTGGGTCGCCGGTGGCGTTTTCGTCCTTACCTTTTCGGTGATCCTGATCGCGCTCGTGCGGGGATTCAACCGCGGGCCCGACGCCATCGCATTGCTGGCCTTCTGGCCCGCAACCAGCGCCATCGTCGCCGCGCTTGCCTGCCGCTCGATCCGGCGGGCCCGCCTTCCCCGTTAGTGCTCCCCCGCCTTGCCGGAGGCGAATCTGTTGACAACCATCCCGGAAACCCTGCCCTGGACGATCCGGAATGATCACGGGGTATCCAACAGACCCCGACAGTGAATTTCATTCTTTGGATAACATGACCTCACAACCCCTCGGAACCGACTTCTCTCCCGCCGTCGCGCGATCCCTTCAGATCCGCAACCTCTACAACCAACTCGAGGAGCGGAAGCACGGCACCCCTTGGACCAATCAGGAAGACATGATCGGTTTCGTGTATGACGTCGGCGAACTCGGAAAACTCGTCATGGCCGCCGAGGGCCGCTGGGTTCATCAGGGCGATGTGAAGAAAGATCTCGGCGACAAGTTCGCGGAGTGCCTCTGGTGGCTTCTGATCCTCTCTGACCGTCTCGGCATCGACATGAACACCGCTTTCTCTTCAAAAATATCCCAGTTGGAGAGCAGCCTCTCCGACAGCCTCGCGAAGCCAGATAGCTGAATCCAATCATGCCATGAATCCCCGCCAAACCGAGATATTCATCCTGTTCCTTACCACCTTCTGCATTGCTTCGCTCATGTGGATGACATGGGAAGTCTGGCGAATCTCCACGTTTGTGATTCCCAGTGATGACGTCTGGGGACGGATGGATGGAACGGGCTACATGCGGCAGCATTACCTGCTCGAGGCGATGCATGGGACCGGGGGAGTGCAAGTTCTGGCCGCCGAAGCAGCTACCGCAGCACTCCTCCTTTTCCTGCTCTATCGTCGGCTCTTTCGGGCTGGGAAGATCCCGCCCCTGTGATTCCCCCCTCCTATGAACCCCATCACCGGCCATTTTCTCCTCAAACCGGAAGACCTCCAATGGCAAGAGGCCCAGCCCATGAAGATCCCCTTCGCGGATCTGTTGGAACACACCAAAAGCGAAAACCTCGGTGCCCGCCTCTGGCGCTTCCCGCCGAAGAGCGCGAACACCTGGCACAAGCACGTCAAGGCGGAGGAATTCTACTTCGTCCTCGAGGGCACCGGCCGCATCCGCGTCGATGGCGAAACCCTAACCGTCCCCAAATACGGCAGCGTCCTCGTCGGCCCGGGATCCATGCGCCAGGTCTTCAATGACACGGATGAGGAAGTCCACTGGCTCATGCTCGGTGCTCCCGAAAACGAATTCGGTCCCGGCGAGGAATTCGACATCAAGCTCTTCTGGCCGGAAGACCCGAAGCAATTACCAAAGGAGATGGATGGGATGACGTGGCCGCCGGAAGAAGCCGGATGAAGATAGATGGTGACTGCTGGCATACCTATCAGGTAGTTTCCCGTTCCTAACCTGCACGCTCCCGGGATGTCCAACCTCGAAAAAAACCTCGCCCACCTCGGCTGCCTGTATTATCTCGGCCGTTTTGCCTTGGGCCCGCCCTTTTTCGTTTTCATTGTCATCTGCATCACCCTTTACCAGTGGATGAGCCTGCTGGGATACCAAGCCGACGCCCGGACCTTTTACGACCGTTCGGAGGTGGTTGTCTTCCAGCAGGCCAAGAGCCGGATGAACAATGGAAGGGAGTATCCCGTCTATGCCTATCAACAGGGCGGGAAAACCAAGACCTATTCCACCTACAAGGCCCTGGATTTGCCCTTCGACCGGCGCGTTCGGGTGGGCGAGGGCCCGGTTCCTGGCTTCTTGAAGGGCGAGATTGCCATCCCCCTCAATGGCCCCGACACCGTGGGAGCCGTTTACGCCCACATGCGTGGCCGCCCGATCGGGGACGATCTCATCAAGGCAACCGTGGTGACACTCGGGTCCGCCGTGGTCGTGGTAGCCGGCTACTTCCTGTTGCGCGCCGCGCGGAAAAACGGAACGCCATCCCGGCGCCGAAGGCGATAGGCTTTCCACGCGCCGGGGCTCCGGGCATGAATACCACTGCCAACAATAAGCTCTTCAATCGGAATATTTCGTGGTTTGCTGGCACCTAACCATTACCCTGGTTCTCCAACCCTATCGCCCCGCGTCATAACCCATGAAACCCACCATCCCCGCCCTCCTGCTTTCCGCCCTGGTCCTTGCCGTCTCCCTCCGCGCCGCGGAAACCACGCCCTTGGAACGCGCCATCCTCGAGTTGCCCGGGAAAGTCATGGCCGATGTCCCACTGGACAAGCGTGACGCGTTTCTCAAGTCCTTGCACTCCAGCCCCACCGACACCCGCCTGGATCTGGAGCACCACTTCCTTCACTACTCTTCGGACGGTGGCGACCACGGCGCCCACCTCGCAAGCTCCATGCTCTTCATGAAGGAATTCCACCGCACCACCGGCGGTGCCATTGTCCTTGTCCACATGCCCAAGCCGTTCGCCAACGGATCCGCGCCCGAGGCCAACCAGACCTTCGTCTTCGAACGCCGCGGCGGCAAATGGGAGGACATCACCAAGGACGTGTTCCCCGAAGGCATCGACATGACCGCCCACTTCCGCCCCAAGCGTGCTGATGACATCGTTCGCCTCGCTCCCTACACCCGCGAAAAACGCGCCGACGGCCGCGGCGATGCCTGGGTCTTCGGTCCCGTCACCTCGGAGCTCCATTGGAACGGGAAGACCTTCGACAAGAAGCCGCCCACGAAGAAAGTCCTGACTTGGGATTGATTGGATCGGGAAACGGATCTTACGATCAATTTGAATCACACCGGGAAAATCCCCGCTGAACAGGGCAATCCTCGACCAATCATGCCTCCAGAAGCATTCTATCAGGCGGATT
>CAXTTX010000182.1:0-9965 GCA_964247045.1 uncultured Verrucomicrobiales bacterium
TGCAACGCGAAACTCTTCGGATCGTATGGATCGTCCTCACAGACCCAGGAAAGTTTGTCTTCCACCACCTTGAACTCCTTTTCGTCCAGATTGACGATGTAGCCCTTCAACGCTGGCTGGCGGAACACGCGGTTCATGAAGCGGCAGGACTCCTCCTGGTCGAAATCCAGGGTCGTGTCGCCGTACTTCCGGTAAAATGAAAGATAATGTTCCCACAGCGTCTGGCTGGAAACGTCCATCAACAGCGCGCCTTCGTGGTGGAGGGTCACGTAGTGCTCGATCTCGTTCTTCTCGCGAAGCTGGACCCACACGCCGGCCTTCTCTTCCCTTACTTCCATGCGCGCCTCGTTGATCGTGGCGACAAGGCGGAAGGCCACGTTCAGCGGCGCGTCCTGCGGCGGGCGTTCATTGACTTGCTCGATGCGCTCATACCAAGCGGCCACCTCGCGCTCCTGCTCCCAGTCCGCCATCTTCTTCTGCACGTGACCCAGGTCGGTGATCACGTTCATGAAATCCGGATACGGCAGCTTCTTCTTGTAGAAGGCGTAGGCGATGTAGTTCCAGAACTCGAGGATATCGCCCGGCGGCATCGGCCACAGCTCTAGCGGCTCGTAGGTGGTGATTTCCCAGCGCGGCGTGATGCGGACCATGTCGTGGTCGTGAAGCTCGCCCTCGATCACGTAACGCCGGTAGCGCTTCTCGATCTTGGTGACGAACTCCGCTTCCTTGTCATCGAGCTCGCGGCCGAGCTTGTCCTCGATGATGTCGAGCACCGGCGTGTCATCGAACTCATTCGGCGACTCGGGCAGATCCTCCCCGCGGTGCATGCGCTCCATCATGGTTGCATACTGGCAGGCGCCGGCGATCAGCTCGTCTTCCGCCGTGCAGGAACCGAACCAACGGTTTCCTTGCAGGCGCAGGCTGGTACGGAAAGTGCCGGTCTCGTCCTCGACGCGGCCTTGAATGAAGAGGTGGTTGCCGAAAATCTGGGTGACGGCTCCGTCTTTCTGAAGCATTTCCCCCCTTTTTCTGGCATCTTCCGGAAAACTATTGAGGAAATTCAGGGTCGCGCGGTCAGGATTCATCTCGTGATGTTTGAAAAAATAGCCCGGTAACCCGTTTCAAGGCAGTGCCGCCCTGAGATGCGTCGCCGGGACGCGAGTTTAGTCCACGAAAAGTAGGTGACGCAATAAAAACCTTAAGCTCCCTTCTTTTGAGTCGTGGAACGCCTGGAGAGCAGCCAGCACACGCAGAAAAGGAGCGCTCCCGTGATCACCACGGAGGCCCCCATGTTGCAGTTCAACCAAGTCGCCAGATACAGGCCTCCGATCGCGGAAAGCACTCCGTGCAGCAGCACCCCTGTGAGCAAATGGGGTAACCTCCGGGAAATCAACAGCAGGCTCGCCGCAGGCAGCACCAGCAGCGCCACCGACATCACGGCTCCGACCGTTTGAAACGCCGCGACCACCACCCCGGCCACGATTCCCAGCAGCAGCGAACGCGTGACTCCCGGGGATTGGCTGGTCAGCTCTGCCAGTGCGGGATCGAAGGATGTTCCCAGCAACCGGTGGTAGCAGGCCAGGCAAAAACCGACTCCAAGCAGGGCCGCGCCGCCGGTCGTGATGACAATCGACGGAACATTCACCCCGCCAATTTCGGTCTGGGTGCCGTGGATCGCCGTTTCGAGATTGCCGAAAAGCACGCAATCCGGGTCCAAATCCACCTTCGAGGCAAACAGCTTCAACAGCACCACCCCGATGGAGAACATCGCGGTGAAAACCACTCCGGTGGCCGCATCCTCCCGCACCCCGCCCCGCTGGTGCAGCAACTCGATGATCATGACCGTGAGCCATCCGGAAACCGCTGCCCCGGCGATCAACCAAGGCGAATCCAGCGAACCGGCGATCAGAAACCCGACCACGATTCCCGGCAACACACTGTGGCTGATGGCGTCGCCTGCCAGGGACATCCGGCGCAGCACCAGAAAACTGCCGGGAAATCCGCAGGCGATCGCCGTGCAGGCGGCGGTCACCACCAGCCAGACATTGGCCGGCGATCGCCAAGGATCGAGCAAGAGGTCGAGATTCATCGGCGGGGCTCTACTCCGGGGATGGGTTTGCCGTGGGGATCGGTGGCCGGATAACCCAGCTTCGCGGCCAAGGCAGCCACGGCTTTTTCGTCGATCCAATGCTCGGCCCGTTCCGCGTCGTCATGGACGTGGTCCGGTTTATAAGAAGCGTATTTCGCCAGGTAGGTTTCCCAGAGCCGGTGCGTCCGCACCAGTTTGGCGGCTCGTTCGCGGCCCGCATCCGTCAGCCGGACAACCGCCTGGCTGCGGTCGATCCACCCTGCCGAGGCCAGCGTGCGCAGGAGGGATTCATTGGAAACCAGCGCTTGCACGAGTCCCGGAGCCTCCTCCCTGAGCCAGAGGCTTTTCAACACGTCCTCGCCCGCGATGCGCCGCTTTTCCCGCAGTTTGCGCCATTGCATCACCAGCCAGCCACGCCGCGGGCCTATCAAGGCCATTCCCGCGAAGATCGCCGTCGTCCCCAGCGCCATCAGAGGCCCGGTGGGCAAATTGTTCCCCGAGGACGAGGCCCACACCCCCGCGATCCCCCCGGCCGCGCCCACGCCACAGGCGATGACCGCCGTCTTCGGCAGCGAGTGCGTGCAAAACCGCGCCGCTGCCGCGGGCGTCACCAGCATCGCCGTCACCAGCACGACCCCCACCGCCTGCATCGCGATCACAATCACCACGGTCAGCAGCAGGAAAAACGCGATCTCGAAAAATCGCACCGGAAACCCCATCAGCCGCGCGAACGAACTGTCGAACGAAACCATTGTCAGCGCCCGGAAGGTGAGGGGAACCAGCACCAGCGTCGCCGCCGTCACCGCCGTGAGCAGCAGCAAATCCCGCTGGTCGATCGCCGCCACCTGTCCGTACAGGAAGGCCTGCACCCCCGCCGGCTGGATCCTCGAAATCATCGCGATGCCGACGGCGAAAAACACAGAGAGCACCAGCGCCAGCGCCGCGTCCGGTTTCAGCTTCGTCGCTCGCAACAGCCCGTTGGTCACCATGCTTCCGATCACACCCGCCAGCACCGCGGTGATCAGCACCAGCAGCGGATTCCTCGTCTGGTTCCATGCGAGTCCCGCCACCACTCCGGGCAAGACCGCATGCGACAGCATGTCCCCGGTCAAAGCCATCCGCCTTACAACGACAAAGCTCCCTAGCAAACCGCTGGAAATTCCCAGCAGCAGGGCCGCGAGCAAGGCTGACTGGAGGGCGGTCATGGCTTCTTTCCCGCGGTCTTGGTCGCGATGTCGGCCAGCAAGGTCAACTTCCCGCCATACGTCTTTTCCAAAACATCCGGTTGGAAAACTTCCGCCGTCGGTCCGTGCGCGATCACATTCATGTTCAGCAACAGCAACCGGTCGAAATACCGCTGCGCCGTCTGCAAATCATGGTGTACCACGATCACCGTCTTGCCCGCGTCCCGCATGCGCCCCAGCAGATGGATGATCGTGCGCTCCGTCGCCGCATCGACCCCTGCGAATGGCTCGTCCATCAGATAGATCTCCGCGTCTTGTGCCAACGCGCGCGCCAGGAAAGTCCGTTGCTGCTGGCCGCCGCTGAGCTCGCCGATCTGGCGCCCCGCAAGATCCGCCATGCCGGTTTGTTCCAGCGCCTCCATCGCCCGCGCGCGGTGGCGCTTGCCCGGTCGTCCGAACCAGCCCAGCCCGGCGTAGGTGCCCATCAGCGCCACGTCGGAAACCGTCACCGGGAAATCCCAGTCCACCGTTTCTCGCTGCGGCACATAGCCGATCCGTCCCAGCACCTCTTTCAGCGGCTTGCCCAGCAATTTCACCCAGCCGTTGTCCGCCGGCACCACGCCCATGATGGCCTTCAGCAGCGTGGACTTGCCCGCACCGTTGGGGCCCATCACGCCGGTCAGCGAACCATAGGGGATTTCGATGTCCACCCCATGCAGGACCGGCTTTCCCCGGTAGGAAACGGCAAGATCGTGTGTCTCGAGTGCGGGTGTGCTCATGCGTTAAAAATCAAAATCTAAACGACACGCCCTGGATCAGGGAAACATCTTCCGCCACATCATTCAGGCCAATTCCAACGGCGATATCCCACTGCAGTTTCTCATGCGGCGCGAAAGTAATCCCGAGATTCGCCGTCGCCTCATAAGGATGGTCGCCTGCCACGCCCACGTACTCGACGAACACTCCCACCTTCTCGGTAAGATCCACGCCGAGCACCGCGGAGTGCAGGAAATCCCAGTCGTGCGTGGAGTCGTCCTCGTTCCACACCCGGTCCAGTTCCGTCTGGAATCCAAAGCCAACCCCTTCGCAAAGGTCGATGGAAACCGGGAAAATCAAACCGCCCTCCCATTCACCCGTGCTCACCGCCGTCTGCGACGGCACCGTCACGAAGGGCATCAGCGCGCCCGCCGTCTTGCCGCCATCGTTACCCCACAAATTCCATTTCAGCCGCACCTCGGCGTCGCCGAAACCTTCTTCTCCGCCTTCCTCCTTGATCCAGGGCCGCAGCACCAGATGCAGGTCGGTTTCTTGCGTGAGACCCGTTTTCAAATTGCTCTCCGCCAGCGACCAGGTCGTCACCGAACCTTCCTTCGCGAATCCCCACAGCGTGGATTCCACTTGGAAAATTCGGGGTTCCACCGTGATCGGGCTCTCCGTCGTGTCTGGACGATCGGGCGACATTTCACGCGCTGCCGCGAGTGGGGCAACCGCAAACAGAATGGGGAAAAAAGAATACTTCATTATTTCAAGCCCTTCACGATTGCATTCACGTTGTGGCGGATCATCCCCGTATAGGTGCCCTTGTCATAGCTCAGGCCGTCCACCGTTTCGACATCGCCCGGCGCACCGAGCGCATCCGAGAACAGTGCATCGTTGGAAATATGAACCCCCGCTTCGGCGGCCACCGCCGCGATGCCCTTCTGGTTGATCGAGGTCTCGGGGAACACGGTCTTCACGTGGCGTTCCTTCAGGAAATTCACTAGATTCGCGCGATCCTTCAGTCCTGCCTCCGCAGCCGTCGAAACTCCTTGCAGCCCTCGCACCTCCAGCCCGAAGGCCCGGCCGAAGTAAAAGAACGCGTCATGGCTCGTCACCAGCATGCGCTGGGGTGGGGGAATGCGGCCGATCTGCTCCTTCACCCAGTCGGAGAGTTCCATCACTTCCTTGCGATACGCCTCCCCGCGCTCCTTGTATTCCTCCGCACCCGCCGGATCCGCCTTCGTGAGTGCTGCCACCGCCGGTTCGATCACATGCGCCCACAGCGAGGGATCACCCCAAACGTGCGGGTCCTTGGTGCCGACAAAGCCTTCCTGCGGCGCGAGAAGCTTCTCCGCCGGGATCCCGTCCGTCACCGCCACCACGTTCCGGCCCCGCTTGGTCATCGCCTCCAGGGATTCTTGGAAACGGCCTTCCAGATGCAGCCCGCTGTAGAGCACCACGTCGCCCTTTTCTAGCAACGACGTGTCGGCCAATTTGGGTACATAGTTGTGGGGGTCCACCCCGGGGCCCATCAGCCCGCGGACTTCCACCCGGTCACCTCCGATCCTCTTCGCCAGATCCGTCACCATGGTCGTCGTCGCCACCACCAACGGCTTGCCGGATTTGGACGATTCCTTGGGCGAGCAACCGGGCAGCAGAAGGAGCGGAACCATTAAAAAGGAGATCAAACGCTTCATGGCCCTTTTGGTAACGGCCACCTCTGTTGTCTGCAACTAGAAAAATTAGCCTCGGCTAATTTTAATTCCTCGGACTTGTTTTCTCTGTCTCAACTCACATTTCGGTGGGCGCGGAAGCGCCTTGGTGGGAAAAAACGGTAGAGAGCGGCGGCTCGCCGCTCCGACTCTGGAACCACACCGTGGTTCCGCCCTATCTGCCCACCGCACCCGCCCTCGGCTTCAGCGCCCTCCAGAAAATCACCACCCCTCCCATCACGAACAGCGACGGAAACCAGATCGAATACCCAGGCGCCAGTGAGTCCATCTTCAACACCGAAACCTCCGGCGCCTTCGGATTCACCCGGCAGTTCACCTGTACCCCTTCAGGAAACTCGGAGAACCGCTCTTCGGCAAGCTCGCGCTTTGAAGTCCATGGACTTCCGCGTATTGTTAAATGATCTCCGGTATAGGCTTTGCCTCCAAATTCATAGCCGTAACTGATGTCATGACGGAACTCGGGACCTGAAAATTCGTCATGCCGGCGCTCCTCGATTTCCGAACTGAGGATCACGCAGCGGACTTCCGCCCACGACCGCATCTCCCAGGCCCGGAGAAAACTCCGCCCCATCAGCCACACGAAAAACCCGCCCAGCAAGGCGAGGAAAAGTCCCATCACCGCGAGGAACCATTGGCCGCCCTTGGAATGGGGCGCGGGAGTAGCAGCGTCGGTCACGGGCAGAAGCAGGAATGGAAAACCCGGCCTTTGGGAATGGAAAAAGGACGGCAGGATACAAAGTTTTTAATGCCAATCCCGGATTTGCGGGGTTAAGGGTAGGTCATGGGTCGGCGTCAGTGGCTACTCCTCCTCGGGTTCGCGCTCACCGCGCTGCTCGGGTATTGGCTGGCCAGCACCGCCGCTACGCAAAAGGTTGCTGAAAAACCCGCCAACTCCGCATCACCGGAAGCCCATAAACCAATCGTCGCGCCCGAGGAAGGGCCGAAATTCCGTCGCGAAATCCGCGCTCCCGGTTTCCGTCAGGACAAGGAAGCCGTGGAAAACGGTGCGCTTCCCGGTCAGCGGATCTTGGTTTTCAAGGATCAACAATCCTTGGAGGACTTTCTTAAAAACGCGGGCGGCGCGGTCCGCGTCCTTGGCCGCTTGGACGCCCTGAACGCCCTGCGGATTGCCTTCTCCGATCCGGACGCCTTGGCCGCGCTCCTCGACGGAAGCCAGGAGGAATCCCTGATCTATCCCGTGGACGTTCCCGTGCCCGGTGATGGCTCGGCGCAGGCAGGAGCGGTTCCGCTGGGACCGGGGCTGCTGGAATGGCTAGGCATCAATGGTGACAACTCCGCCTGGGGCACCGGGGTGAAAATCGCCATCCTCGATACCGGCGTCGCCGCCAGCAACGCGTTTTCCACCAGCATCTCCGCGGTGAATCTTGTGGGGCTTCCTTCCGATCTCTCCAAGCAAAACGCCCACGGCACCGCGGTGGCTTCCATGATCATTGGCGAAGGCTCGCTCACACCCGGAGTCGCACCGGGTGCAACGATCCTCTCTTTCCGGATCGCCAACGACCTCGGCCAGTCCGACAGCTTCCTGCTGGCTCAGGGAATCGTCGCCGCGGTCGATTCCGGCGCGAAACTGATCAACATCTCACTCGGCAGTTTCGGCGACAGCTCGCTGGTCAGGAACGCCATCGAGTACGCCGGGAAAGCGGGTTCACTGATCATTGCCGCCGCGGGGAACAACGGGCTCGACCGGGTGTCCTATCCGGCGGCCAATTCCGGTGTCATCGCCGTGGGTGCCGTCGACGCCCTCGGCAACCACATGGATTTTTCGAACAGCGGAAGCCAGCTTGCCATTTCCGCTCCCGGCTACGGGGTGAATGCGGCTTGGACGAACAACCAGTCCGCCAGCGTCAGCGGGACCTCGTTCAGCAGCCCCATCATCGCTGGAACCATCGCCGCCTTGATGAGCCAGCCGGGCCGACCCGGCCTCACCGCCCAACAAGCCGTGGATCTCCTGTTCTCCTATTTGAACGATGGCGGTTCGGCCGGCACCGACACCCAATATGGGGCTGGCATGCCCGACATCGGCCGCGCGCTGAATGGCAGGACCCCTGGCATCTATGATGCCGCTCTGGCCGCCCAGACCATCATCGCGCCCACTCCTTCCACCCCCAACGGCCAGATTGAGGTCTTGGTCCAAAACCGTGGCACGGAAACACTCATCAACACGGCCGTGAGAATTTCCACCCCATCCGGCGTGGTGAACACCAACATCACCTCGCTGGCTCCCGGTGCCGTGCGGGTCGTCCGCGTCCCGATTCCTTTCCACACCGCCACCAGCCTGCATTACGAATCACAGGTTTCCCTTTCCGGCAACACGACGGATACCAAGCCTTCGAATGATCGCCGCGGCCAAACTTATGTTCCCTCTGGCAAAAAATAACAGCCGTAGCCCCTTCAAAATCCCTCTTGAATCGGTAAATCTGTGAAACTTGACTACGCGGTGCGCCGTCCATGTCCGCGGCGCTCCCATCGTGGTTCAATAAATCCTCACTCATTTCCGTGATTTGCCATAAGACTCTCATTGCCGCTCTATCGGTTCTCTTGTTGGGTTTCTCCCTCTCCGCTGTTGCGGACGCCGTAACCGCCCCGAACGCGTCCGCGGCCCCGGCAAACCAACTCGTGGTCTCCGGCAATGCCTGTGGCCCCACGGCCTTGCTCAACGCCTTCCGCATGGGCAACGACTCATGGCAACGCGCCCTCACCGGTCTCTCCGGTGACACCGACAAGGCCCGCATCTACACCATCATCCGCCAGTATGGCATGCGCCCCTCGAAACACTTGCCGGGCAAATCCCGCTGGTCTCGCAAGGGCGTGAACATCGCGGATCTCAATGATATCGCCAACGAGATGACCGCCGGCAAATTCCTGCCCCAGGTCAGCCACGAGATTCTCTTCCGCACGGGCAAGGAAAGTCCGGAAGAACTCCTCAAGCGCATCCACAAACGCCTCGAGACCTCCCTCGAAAAAGGCTTCCCGCCCCTCATCAGTCTCCGCCGCTACGCCCTTCGCAAACAGGAAGGCAAGCCCGCCGCCTGGATCGTCCTCGACGCCCACTTCGTCACCCTCACGGAAATCCCCGCCAAATTGGAAAAGGGGGCCCGTTCCTTTCCTGTCACCTACATCGATCCATGGGGTGGCAAAAAATCCCAAGGCACCATCGCCCTTCCTGACCACGCCATCCTCGCGGCAGATCCCGCCTCATCCCCCTGTGCCGAGGCCCTGTTTCCCCAATCTTCAGTCGGCAAAAAGCTCGTCAAGGGCAACGAGCCCAACGCCCTCGCCGTCGCCGCCCTGTTAGGCCGCTGGTGATAAAACGGTAGGGCAGCCAAATGCCTCCCCGCGCGCAGCGTCTTGGACTGCGGCAGCCCTGTGGCCTTCGTAGCCTCGGCGAAGAAGGCTGCTGCCGCTTTAAACAAGCAGCCCTGCTGCGGTTTCGCCGGAAGATGATCTTTTACCCCCACCGCGCCCCTGCCATTGCGCCCCTCAACCCAACCCCAGACGCGGACACGATCTAACCACACCCCGCAGCCAGCCCCTGTGATTTTCTCACCCTACCATTGCACCAAATAACCGAACCTCTCCCGGAAATGGAATGCGGGGTTGACTATGGCGGCAACATGGATCTCCGCATTCCCTTCACAAGCTTCATCGAAATCACCTTCCCAACAACCGTACAATTCAACGCACCTGCAATCCTCCGGTAGCGAGGTCAAGAGCCCATGGAGTTGCCGGTGGTTGGCTTGTTTGTCCTCGTCCGCAGACTCGTTGGGATCGACGATCAATTCTCCCGGCCATCCGCCTCCTTGGAACATCACATGCCGGAATCCACAGCCACAACCTTGGTCAGATCCCACGTATCTGACGAACGGCTTGGTGAAATGTCTGGAAACCCCGCGATCGTTATCGCCGGCTTCCACGATGAACAAAGCGGGCTCATCTTCTTTCCAGGCAATGCCCGGGACCTCCCGGTCCGTCGCCATGTAGAGAGCGAAGCACATCTTAAACGAATGTGTCAGTTTCGTGGGTTATTCCGGGCCCGGCACGAGCGGGCCATTCTCCTCGTTCGGCCAATCCCGGATCCAAGACCGGGGCCGAAAAGGGTTGCTCCGGCCGGCGTAACGCGGCAGGTACCGGCTCCGGCATGGATATCGTCCACAAATGGAGCATAAATCGGTGAAAGGT
>CAXTTX010000183.1:0-9964 GCA_964247045.1 uncultured Verrucomicrobiales bacterium
GCTCCCGTGCCGCCCTGCCGAAGGTCCTTGCCGCGGCCCCCGCCAGCGAGCGCGCCCGCATCGAGGCAAACTACCGCAAGGTCGCCACCACCCCGCAGGGCAACTACGCCCTCGTCGATTACGTGAACTTCAAGGGCGATGGCAGCCAGTCCTCGGAGCGTTACAACGGCTACGGCTGGGGGCTCATGCAGGTGCTCGGTGAAATGAAAGAAGTCCCGTCCGGTGCTGCCGCCGCATCCGAGTTCTCCGCCGCTGCCAAGCGTGTCCTTTCCCGCCGCATCGCCAATTCCCCGCCCGCCCGCGGTGAGAAACGCTGGGAAGAAGGCTGGCACAACCGCTGCGCCACCTACGGGCGCCCGCTCTAACGAAGCATAGGTCCTTTAGGGACCCATGTTGCCTGGGAGGATGTCGGCATACTCTCCAAGTCCTTATATTCTCCAAATCAATCTCATAAGCCTTCCCCGGCTTTCCGTCCCCTTTCTCCTTTTCCGCCCGTTGTGGCACAGCCGGTGCTTCCCCTGTCGGAACCCATGCTGAAATTGAGATTTCATCACATTTCGCGGCGGTTGGTATTCGGTCTCCTGGCGTTGGCCGCCGGAGTATCAACAGGATTCTCGCAGTCGGAATCCAAAGTCGTTAGGGAGAAAATCGCGGCGGCTGTCGCGGCCCCCACTCCCGCTGAACAACGCGAGATCGTCCTTTCGTTCAAAGCCACCCCTTCACCCGAGGTCGTTGGCTGGCTGGAAAAATGGAAAGGCGGCGAAATCTATCTGTACAAGGACAAGGATGATGCAGTCACACCGGTCGTTCTAACGGGTGATGCCGATGCCGCGGGCACCTACGCCACGCTCAAGCTCGCCGATGGTACGCCTTTCCTCGGTTCCGATGGCGCGGCGGTCCGCATCGACAAGGCCGCCGTGGAGTCCGCTGACACCGACTCAGGCCTTCGCAAGGCCATGAAGGAAGTCAGCGATCTCGCCGCCCTGGCGGATCCGGATTTACCGAAGCGCATCCGTGCCATCCAGGACTCCGCCATCGGCCAAAAGGCTGAGAAACTGCCCGCTCTACTTCTTCTCAAGACCACCGAGAAGGCCCCGGAGGCCATCAAGGCCCTCGATGAATCCATTGCCATCATCCAGCTTCGTTCAACCGTGCCCGCGGAACGTGTCGCTGCCCTCAATAAACTCGGTGAGATGAATTCGATGGCGGCCTTTGACACCATCAAGACGATTCTCTCGGAAGCGCAGAAGGCCGGTGACAAGGAAACCGCCACCGCCGCGGAAGGCGCCATCCGTTCCCTGGAAGCCCACGTCTCCGTTGTCGATGCGGTGGGAACCGGCTTCCGCGGCCTGTCACTCGGTTCCGTCTTGCTCGTCGTGGCGATGGGCCTCGCGATCACCTTCGGCCTGATGGGCATCATCAACATGGCCCACGGCGAGCTCATCGCCATCGGCGCCTACACCACTTACGTGATCCAGAAGGTCTTCGCCTCCGGCCTGAGTCTCTCGCCCTTTGGATACTCTTTCACGATCCCGGGCTTGAATCTCTCCGAGTCAAACATGGGCTGGTATTTTGTCATGGCCCTGCCTGCCAGTTTCATCGTCGCCGCGCTGGTCGGTCTCTTTCTCGAGCGTGTGGTCATCCGCTTCCTCTACAAGCGACCCTTGGAATCCCTTCTCGCCACCTGGGGCATCTCCCTGGTTCTCCAGCAGATCCTCAAGTTCGTCTTCGGATCCAACAACGTCCAGGTCACCAGCCCCTCCTGGCTCTCCGGAAACTGGACCGTCAATGACATCGTTTTTGGCTGGAACCGGGTCTTCGTCATCTGCTTCGCCGTGCTGATCATCTTCGGAACCTGGCTCCTCTTGAACAAGACATCCCTGGGCCTCCTCATCCGCGCCGTCATGCAAAACCGCAACATGGCCGCCTGCATGGGCATCCGCACGGAGCGCGTCAACATGATGACCTTCGCCTTCGGTTGCGGCCTCGCAGGTCTCGCGGGCGGCTTCATTTCCCAGATCGGCAACGTCGGTCCGCAGATGGGCCAGCTCTACATCGTGGACTCCTTCATGACCGTCGTGGTCGGTGGCGTCGGCAATATCTTTGGCACCGTCATCAGCGCCCTCGGCATCGGAATGGCCGACCAGTCGCTCCAGCAATACCTCGGCAACCCGGTCATTGGAAAAATTCTCGTCCTGGGGGCCATCATCCTTTTCCTCCAGTGGCGGCCCGCCGGCCTCTTCGTCACCCGTTCACGCAGCCTCGACTAACCGATGAGCAAGCCACCGTTAACGAGCCGGATCCAGTTCCCGCTACTCATTGCCGCCGGGGTATTCCTCGTCGTCATCCTTCCCTTGCTCAATGTCTTCGGGTTGGTCTCGGACTTCACCCTCGGCAACTGGGGCAAATACCTTTGCTACGGCATCCTGGCCATCTCCATCGATCTTCTCTGGGGCTACACCGGCCTGCTCTGCCTCGGTCAGGCCCTCTTCTTCACCCTCGGCGGCTACATGATGGGCATGCACCTCATGCGCATGATCGGCGGGGACGGGATGCCGACTTTCCTCAGCATGGTTGGACGCACGGAGTGGCCCTTCTTCTTCCGGCCCTTCAGCAGCTTTCCCTTCGCCTTGCTCATGATCATCCTGGTGCCGGGCCTGCTCGCGCTGGTCTTTGGCTATCTGGCGTTCCGCTCCCGCATCAAGGGCGTCTATTTCTCGATCCTCACCCAGGCGCTCACCTACGGCGCGTCGCTGCTTTTCTTCCGCAACGAACTCCTCATGGGAGGCAACAACGGCTTCACCGATTTCAAAACGATTCTCGGCTTCTCGCTCCGCGAGGATTCCACCAAGCGCGTTCTCTATATCGTCACCGCCCTCCTGCTCGTGACCACGGTGGCTGCCTGCAAATGGCTCACCAACTCCCGCTTCGGGCTGATCCAGCGTGCGATCCGCGACTCGGAAAACCGAGTTCTTTTCTCAGGCTACTCGACCGCCAGCTTCAAGCTCTTCATCTTCGTCATCAGCGCGGTCATCGCCAGCTTCGCCGGAGCGCTCTTCGTCCCTCAGGTCGGCATCATCAACCCCAGTGAGATGGAAACCGGAAAGTCCCTCGAGGCAGTCGTCTGGGTGGCCCTCGGCGGCCGCGGAACGATCATCGGACCGGTTGTCGGAGCCATCAGTGTCAATGCCCTCAAGAGCTTCGCATCGACGGGTGCGACAGCGGACTTCTGGCCGATGATCCTCGGCGGTGCCGTGGTGCTGGTCGTTCTTTTCATGCCAAAGGGCCTCATGGGCCTTCCCGGACAACTCCAGGACCTCTTCAGCAAGGCGAGACGCAAATCGGAGGACTCCGACGCGCCCTCGTCACCCGCCAAGCCTTCCGGTGAGCCGGAGATTCTCGGGGACTCGCCAACCTCCACCGCGGATTCCTAACTCCCGCCGATCCCTCTCAGTCATCCCGCACCTTTGCCATGAGCAGTCATCCACCGCTTTCCATGAGCAACAAGCCCTTCCTCCTGGCGGCGGAAGGCCTCACCCGCTCCTTCGATGGCTTCAAGGCCATCAATGACCTGAACTTCTATCTGGATGAAGGCGAGCTCAGGACCGTCATCGGCCCCAACGGCGCCGGCAAGACGACCTTCCTGGACTTGATCACCGGCCGCACCAAGCCGGATGTCGGCACGCTCGTGTGGGACGATGGTAAGCACAATCTTCTCAAGATGAGCGAATTTGAGATCTATCGGCTCGGCATCGGCCGCAAGTTCCAGACCCCCACCGTCTACAACGACCACACCGTCACCGAGAACCTGATCCTCTCGCTGGCTGGCTCCCGTGGAATCTGGCACAGCCTGTTCGGAAAAATCACCCCGGCCCAGCGCGACCGCATCGCCGAGATCCTCGACATCATCAAGCTTTCTTCCCACGCCTATCGCAAGGCCGGCACGCTCGCCCACGGCCAGAAGCAGTGGCTGGAAATCGGCATGCTCCTCGCCCAGGAAGCCAGGTTGCTCCTCGTCGACGAACCCGCTGCCGGCATGACCGACGAGGAAACCTACCGGACAGGCGAGCTTCTCCTCTCGCTCGCCGGCAGGCACACTATCGTCGTCATCGAGCACGACATGACCTTCGTCCGTCAGATCTCCCAGGGCCGCAAGGTCACCGTCCTCCATCAGGGACATGTCCTCTGCGAGGGCCCCGTTGACCAGGTCCAGTCGGACGAACGCGTCATCGAGGTTTATCTGGGGAGGAAATCCAAAGCCGCTTGATCATGACCGCCACACTCGCCCGGGAAAGCCTTTCCATCTCCAATCTCCGCGTGTCCATCGGCGGCAGCGCCATCCTCCGCGGCGTCAATCTTTCCATCCGCCCGAAGACGGTGTTCTGCCTGATGGGCCGCAATGGTGTCGGCAAGAGCACCACGCTCAAGACCCTCATGGGCCTCTTGCCTCCGGATGCCGGCCATATCGAACTGGAAGGCAAGTCACTGGACCGCGTGGCATCCGCCGGACGCTCCTGCCAGGGGCTGGGTTATGTTCCCCAGGGTCGCGACATCTTTCCCCACCTGACCGTGGAGGAAAATCTCTTCATCGGCTTGAACGCGCGTGGTTGGAAAAAGGATAGCGCGGAGATCGACCGCATTTTCACCCTCTTCCCCATCATCAAGGAATTCCTCCATCGCAAGGGGGGCATGCTTTCCGGTGGCCAGCAGCAACAGCTGGCCATCGGTCGCGCCCTTCTAACCAAGCCCAAGCTCCTCATTCTCGACGAACCCACCGAGGGCATCCAGCCGAACATCATCGACCAGATTGGCGAGGCCATCAAGATGCTCCGCTCCGAGGGCAAGATGGCAATCCTCCTCGTCGAGCAATACCTCGATTTCTGCAAGGAACTGGGTGATGACTACGCCATCCTCGAGCGCGGCTCCGTGGTCTCCTCCGGCGAAATGTCCGCCCTCAGCGAGGACATCATCAAGGAGTTTCTAACTGTCTAGCGGGTTCTGGCGAACAACCGGGACGCCTCGTCCCGACCCCGAAAACTGTGGCAGCGGTCGATGACCGTCGCTTTTTTTCAGCCAATACACTCTGGCGAGCCAATCCGATGGTCGTGGTCACCAAGGTCTATTTTTCACGGGTCGGCACGTCCTTTCGCAACTCCTAACAAATCATGAAAACCCTCACCCGTGTTCCTTCCGCATATCCAAAACAATCCTTCCCTGCCGGATCATGTTGGAATGAATTTCGATCATGTCTAACGATGATCGTTATAAGTTCCGCTCATCACCCGCTTCGCCCCCCGCGGAAATCTCCACAACTCCCTAATCTTGATGGAGAATTCATCCTCGCTGGCACGGCATGAGCTTTCTTCGCGTCGGCAGCCTCGACTGCTCCAAAAACACCTCCATCAAACCAACGCTGAACCATGAAAAACAAGTATTGCAGGAACCTCATCAGCACCCCGCTGGTTGCTTTCGCTCTTCTCTCGGGCGTCGCATCCGCCGGTACGACCGAAACCACCATGGCTCCCGCGCCCGTCGCGCCAGCCGACGATGTGGTATCGGGTGTGCTCAAGGCTGATATCAACACCCACTTCGTCTCCTACGGCCAGGACGTTTGGAGCGATGGGAATCCCCAGCTCGGTGAGCTCAACTTCAACCCCTTCCTCGAACTCGCATTCGCTCTTCCCGCCAACTTCAAAGCCACCGTCGGCACCTGGTGGGACGTCACCGACAAGGGTTCCTCCGGCGCTCTCGGCGGCAACCTTCGTGAGGTCGATGTCTGGGGTGGTCTCGCCTATACTTACGACAAGTTTACCGTTGGCACGGTCTATCAGGCGTGGAACTACGGCGGAGCCGGCGCTCCCGACAAGACCGAGGAGATCCTCGATGTCAACTTCTCCTATGACTGCTTCCTTCACCCGACCCTCACGGTGCACAACCGCCTGGGTGAAGGTGCATCCGGTGGTGATACCGGCACCATCATCGTGGCTGGCGTCAGCTATGGCCTGGAAGCTGGTCCGGTGACCATCTCCTTCCCGGTCAACGTGGCTTACTTCGCGACTGACGAATATCACGGCCCAACCGGTGATTCCGGCTTTGGTTACGCTTCCGTTGGCGTCGGAGCTTCGCTTCCGCTTTCCGCCTACATCGGCGAGTCCTTCGGCGAGTGGACGCTCAATGCCAGCGCGACATACTACTTCACGAATGACCAGATCACGGTGAACAACGGCGAGGAAGATTTCCTCACCGCTTCGCTTGGCCTGAGCCTCGCGTTCTGAGTTTAGGTTGGTTTTCTCTGCATCAAAACGGTTGCGGCGGGAGAGTTCTATTGATGACCGGGTCAATGCTCTCCCGCTAGCTGTCTCCGTGCTTCGTGTTTTCCTGAAAAAAATTCCAATTCCAACTTTCCAAATACATGATCCCCAAACTTATCCCCTCCGCGCTCGCCGCGCTCGCCCTTTCCTCCGTTGCCGCCCGGGCCGCCGAGGACACCGTCAAGGTGGGCATCCTTCATTCGCTCAGCGGCACCATGGCCATCAGCGAAACCTCGCTCCGCGACGTCCTCCTCTTCACTTTCGATGAGATCAATGCCGCCGGTGGCGTCATGGGCAAGAAGATCGAGCCCGTCGTCGCCGACGGTGCCTCCAACTGGCCGCTCTTCGCCGAAAAGGCAAAGTTCCTCCTCGACGAGGAAAAGGTATCCGTGACCTTCGGCTGCTGGACTTCCGTCAGCCGGAAGTCCGTCCTCCCCGTTTTCGAGGAAAAGAAGGGTCTCCTCTTCTACCCCGTCCAGTATGAGGGCGAGGAAATGTCCCCGAACATTTTCTACACCGCGGAAGCCGTCAACCAGCAGGCCACCCCTGCCGTCGACTACATGCTCGAGGAAGGAAAGAAGAAGTTCTACCTCATCGGCTCCGACTACGTCTATCCGCAGACCACCAACCTGATCCTCCTCGAGTATCTCCGCAGCAAGGGCGTTGCGCTTGAGAACATCGGCGGCGGCTTCACCAAGGACGCCAGCGGCAAGATCATCTCCGCCGGCAAATACACTCCCTTCGGCCACACCGACTATCAGCAAATCGTTGCCGAGATCAAGCAGTTCGCCGCCAGCGGTGACGCCTGCATCATCAACACCCTCAACGGCGACACCAACGTGCCCTTCTTCAAGGAATACGCCGCCGCCGGTCTGGATGCTGAAAAGTGCCCGGTCGTGAGCTTCTCGGTCTCCGAGGATGAGTTCCGCGGTCTGCCCGCCAGCCAGCTCGTCGGCCAACTCGGCTGCTGGACCTACTTCCAGTCGATCAAGAGCAAGGAAAACGCGAAATTTATCGCCGACTTCCAAGCTTGGCTCAAAAAGTCCGACGTTCCCGGCATCGTCAAGGAAGGTCGCGTGACCTGCTCCCCGATGGTGCTGTCCTACGACGGTGTCTATCTCTGGAAGGCCGCTGTGGAAAAGGCCAAGAGCTTTGAGCCTGCCAAGGTCATGGCGGCCCTCGAGTCCGGCATCTCCTTCGTCGGCCCCGGCGGCAAGGTGACCTCGCAGAAGAACCACCACCTCACCAAGAGCGTTTACATCGGTGAGACCAAGGCCGACGGCCAGTTCAAGATCCTCAAGGAATACAAGGACGTCGTGGGCGAGCCCTTCCTCAAGGGCACCTACAAGTAAGATTTGATGGTTGTTTGGTTTTTGCCATGCCCCTCCCCGCGGGGGGCATGGTTTTTCGTCCAAGGCCATGTCCTCTCCGCGGGGACATGGCTTTTTTTACGTCTTCGCTTGGCATGTCCAATGCTCGGATTTAGTCTCCGCATCCATAGACCATGAAAGACTTCCGTCTCTCCACGCGGCGCCCCTCACCGGCCCCCTTCCTCGCCGCCGTCATTGCAGGTTTTCCTGCGATTCTCGCCGCCCATCCCGGTCACTATCATCCGGACGAAACCGACGAGTTCGACTTTTTCCGCGCCACTTTCTTCCACTCCCACGGCGCGTTTGATTACATTCTCGCCACCGTCGCGATCGTTTGTGTGGCCACCGCCTTCTTCAGCACCCGCCCGGCCGTCAGGATCAGCGCCCTCGTTGCCGCGGCCGCCTCGCTCGCCTCGCTCCCGATTCTCTGACCGCCCGCGCAGATGCACCTTTCCCCGCGCGAACAAGAGAAGCTCCTTATCGTCGTTGCCGGTGACCTCGCCCGCCGCCGCCGCGAGCGCGGCCTGAAGTTGAACTATCCGGAAACCATCGCTCTCATCACCGCCGAATTGTTAGAGGCCGCGCGCGACGGCAAGTCCGTCGCGGAGCTCATGAGTTTCGGCACCACCCTGGTCACCCGCGACCAGGTCATGGAGGGCGTCCCCGAAATGATCCATGACATCCAGGTGGAAGCCACTTTCCCGGATGGCACGAAGCTGGTCACCGTCCACACTCCAGTCCGATGATCCCGGGAGAAATCATTACCCCCGCCGGTGCTCCGGACCTGGACCTCAATCCAGGCTTGGACAAGCTCTCCGTCGTCGTCTCGAATACCGGTGACCGCCCTGTGCAAGTGGGCAGCCACTTCCATTTTGCCGAGGTGAATTCCTCCCTCGCTTTTGACCGGGCCGCCGCCCGCGGCTTCCGCCTCGATATACCCGCCGGCACCGCCATCCGCTTCGAACCCGGCGATACCCGCGAGGTCCCGCTGGTCTCCTTCGCCGGTGCCCGTGAAGTCCACGGCCTCAACAACCTCGTCAACGGCCCGCTCGATTCATGAAACAAACCCGCGCCAACTACGCAGGCATGTTCGGCCCCACCACGGGTGACCAGGTGCGCCTCGCCGAC
This sequence comes from uncultured Verrucomicrobiales bacterium, assembly GCA_964247045.1. Taxonomy (GTDB): domain Bacteria; phylum Verrucomicrobiota; class Verrucomicrobiia; order Verrucomicrobiales; family Akkermansiaceae; genus Luteolibacter. Next base: position 8,810 of record CAXTTX010000183.1, read on the forward strand.
ACGGAACTCTTCATCGAGGTGGAACGCGATCTCATCGCCGAGTCCGGCGGCTATGGCAACGAGGTGAAATTCGGCGGTGGCAAGGTGATCCGCGACGGCATGGCCCAGTCACCCCTCGCCACCGATGTCGAGTCGCTTGATCTCGTCATCACCAACGCCCTGATCCTCGATTCAGCCCACGGCGTCATCAAGGCGGACATCGGCATCAAGCACGGCCGCATCTACGGCATCGGCCATGCCGGAAATCCGCTCCTACAGGACGGCATCACCATGACCATCGGCGCGGCCACCGAGGTCATCGCCGGTGAAGGCTGCATCGTCACCGCCGGTGGTATCGACACCCACATCCATTTCATCTGTCCCCAGCAGATCGAGCACGCCATCGCCAGCGGAGTCACCACGCTCATTGGCGGTGGAACCGGCCCCGCGCACGGCACCTATGCCACGACCTGCACGCCCGGAAAATGGAACATCCATCGCATGCTGGAGGCTGCCGAGGCATTCCCGATCAATCTCGGCTTCCTGGGGAAGGGGAATTGTTCTTCTCCCGAGCCATTGCGCGAACAGGTCCTCGCCGGAGTCATCGGCTTGAAACTCCACGAGGACTGGGGAACCACTCCCGCCGCCATCGACACCTGCCTGACGGTTGCTGACGAGATGGACGTCCAGGTCGCCATCCATACGGACACCCTCAACGAGGCGGGCTTCGTCGAAAGCACGCTTGCCGCCTTCAAGGGCCGTACCATCCACACCTACCACTCGGAAGGAGCGGGTGGGGGACACGCCCCGGACATCATCCGCGTCTGCGGTGAGTTGAACGTCCTCCCTTCATCGACCAATCCGACACGCCCGTTCACGGCGAATACCATCGACGAGCATCTCGACATGCTCATGGTCTGCCACCACCTCGACTCGCGCATCCCGGAAGACGTCGCGTTCGCCGAGAGCCGCATCCGCCCGGAGACCATCGCCGCGGAAGACCGCCTCCATGATCTCGGCGCCATCTCCATGATGTCGAGCGATAGCCAGGCCATGGGCCGCATCGGTGAAACCATCACCCGCACGTGGCAGACCGCGCACAAGATGAAGGTGCAGTTCGGAAAGCTCGAGGATGCCACCCATCCCGCCGCCGACAATTTCCGCGCCCTCCGTTAC
>CAXTTX010000184.1:0-1234 GCA_964247045.1 uncultured Verrucomicrobiales bacterium
CTGTACCACGCTGTTCTGTGGGTCGTACGCGCTCGGCACCGCCACCGTCATGGGCAAAAAAGGCCAGCAGGTCTGGACCGGTTGCGACGATGCGGAGCACCTTTCAAAAGGAATCTATCAGACCTACACGAAGGAGAACCTGCGCTATTCGCAGACGGCCCCCCTCACCATGTATGATGAGGTGAACACGCGCACGAACCTGCCGGCGCAGATCGACCTCTACGCCACGGAAGGCGATGCCTATAAATTCCTCTTCGTCAGCAAGGGCGGCGGTTCCGCCAACAAGACCTTTCTCTATCAGGAAACCAAGGCGCTGCTGAACCCGAAGCGTCTCAAGGAATTCTGCGTGGAGAAGATGGCATCCCTCGGCACGGCGGCATGCCCTCCTTATCATCTTGCCTTCGTCATCGGCGGCACCTCCGCCGAAAACTGCCTGAAAACGGTGAAGATGGCCTCCACCCGTTACTATGACGCCCTGCCAACCTCCGGCAACGAACACGGCCAGGCCTTCCGCGATATCGAACTGGAGAAAGAACTGCTGCAACTCGCGCGCGAGGTCGGCATCGGAGCCCAGTTTGGCGGCAAGTATTTCGCGCTGGATGTCCGGGTGATCCGCCTGCCCCGTCACGGAGCCTCCTGCCCGGTGGGCATCGGCGTCTCCTGTTCCGCGGACCGCCAGGCGAAGGCGAAGATCACGAAGGACGGCATCTTCCTTGAGAAGCTGGAGAAGAACCCCGGCCGCTTCATTCCGGAAAAATACCGCGACTGGAAGTTCAAGGGAGTTCCCATCAACCTTGATCTAGGGATGGAGGAGACACTCCAGACGCTTTCCAAATACCCTGTCACCACGGCGCTGGCCCTCACCGGCACGATCATCGTCGCCCGCGACATCGCCCACGCCAAGCTCAAGGAGATCCTCGACGACACCGGCGAGTTGCCGGAATATTTCAAGAAATACCCGGTCTATTACGCCGGCCCCGCGAAAACACCCGTGGGCCTGCCCTCCGGCTCGTTTGGCCCCACCACCGCCGGACGCATGGATGGCTACGTGGACCTCTTCCAATCCCACGGCGGCTCCATGGTCATGCTCGCCAAGGGCAACCGCTCGAAACAGGTCACGGATGCCTGCAAGACCCATGGCGGCTTTTACCTCGGTTCCGCCGGCGGCCCGGCCGCCTTGCTGGCCCAGGACCACATCCGCTCCCAGGAGGTGATCGCCTTCCCGGAACTCGGC
>CAXTTX010000184.1:1244-3911 GCA_964247045.1 uncultured Verrucomicrobiales bacterium
CGCCTACCTGGTCGCGATCGGGGGCGCGGCCTACCTCGTCTCGAAGGCGATCCGATCGGCGCGGGTGCTCGCCTTCCCGGAACTCGGCATGGAGGCCGTTTGGAAGATCACCGTGGAGAATTTCCCCGCCTTCATCCTCGTGGACAACAAGGGCAATGACTTCTTCACCTCCCTGAACAGTTGCCCGGTCTGCCAGTGAGATCGGACTTCCGGATATTTATAGGCATATTCGGAATCAGGGACCGCTTATTTTAGGTAAATGCGTTGCAAACCCGATTCCGGGGTTTACAATCTCACATCGAGGCCAAACCAGCCAACCCCATACCACCATGTTTCCCAGCGGCCAAGAATGGATCTTCATCATGTTGCTTGTTTTGCTCCTTTTCGGGGCGAAGAAGCTCCCGGAACTCGCCCGCGGCATTGGCAAAAGCATGGGTGAGTTCAAAAAAGCCAAAGACGAGTTCGAGCATGAGATCACCCGCTCCGAAACCGAAGTTCGGGTGAAGGAAGCTCCCGCCAAGGAGCCGCGCGAAGTCTGAGGCAAATCGAGCCGACGGGTGCCTGCCACCCACCCGATCCGAAACCAGCCCCAAGCACCTTGGGGCTTTTTTCTTTGTCCCTCGGTTCACTTCCTTGGAAATAAGACTTCCCTATTGCAAGTGACTTGCAATTTACTCCCCGCGCCGCGACCCGGCGTCCTCTCCAGCCATGCTCCGTTTCATTCTCGCCATGATCATTCTCGGCTTGGCTCCCCTGCGGGCCGAACCTCTGGAGATCGCCGTGCTGCATCCGCTGCTGGGTGATCTGGCGCGGCAGATCGGTGGCGACAAGGTGCAAGTCGTGGATCTGATCGGCGCGAACGGTGACCCGCACCATTTCGAACCGAAGCCGGAGAACCTGCAGCAGGCCGACGGCGCAACGCTCTACCTCGTGGCGGGCATGGGCCTTGAAGGCTACCTGCCGAAGTTGAAGGCCATCATTCCGAAGGACGCCAAGCTGGTGGAAGTGGGATCTACCCTGCCTTCCTTGGAGAACGACGATCACCTGGAGGGCGCGGAGCACCATCATGAGGTGGATCCCCACTGGTGGCACTCCATCGAGTTGTTCGGCCGGGCCACGGGGATCGTCGCGGACGAGATGGCCTCCGCTTCACCGGAGAACGCGGAGTTCTTCAAGAAGAACGCAGCGACCTATCGTACGAGCTTGGAAGAACTTCAGAAGCAGGTGCGCCGCGAGTTGTTCCGCATCCCGAAGGAAAAGCGCCATCTGGCGACTGCCCACGCGGCGTTCAACTACTTCTGCAAGGACTTCGGCTTCACGCCTCATTCGGTGCAGGGATTGAACCACGAACAGACACCGGATGCCCGCGAACTGGCGACACTGGTGAAGGAGTTGAAGGACAACCACGTGGCGGCGATTTTTCCGGAGAAGGAATCCAATCCGAAGATCCTCAAGACGCTGACCCAGGACACAGGGATCCAGCTCGGCGATCCCTTGATCGCGGACGGGACCGGCGGATTGAGCTATATCGCGATGGTCCGCCACAACGTGGCGGCCATCACGAAGGCGCTGGCAGGCGGAGGACGCTGAATCTGTTAGACGGATGCATGGACCGGGGTCCAGGCGGCGTTCTTCTTCGATGACGCGACCGCCGCCTCGATGAAGGCCATGCCTTCCACGCCGTCATCGACGGTCGGGAAATCATAACCTTCGGGGCGTGGCCATTTGCCGGCGATGTGGTCGGAGATCGCCTCGGTTGCGGCGAGATAGACATTCGCGAAAGCCTCGACGAATGCCTCCGGATGACCGAAGGGCAGGCGCGTGCTCGAGGTGGCCTCGGGGCCGTTGTAGCTGTTGCCACGGCGCCAGATCTGGCGGGGAGCATCGGCGAACTTCACGACCAACTCATTCGGGTGTTCCTGGTGCCACTCGATGGAGGCATCCGTGCCGTAGATGCGGATGTTCAGGTTGTTCTCATCACCCGTGGAAATTTGGGAGGCGAAGATCACCCCGCGGGCGCCGCCTTCGTAGCGGACGAGCATGCTGCCATCATCGTCAAGCGGGCGGCCGGGAATGAAGGTGTTCAGGTCGGCGGCCACTTCCTCCAGTTCGAGACCGGAGATGTAGCGGGCGAGATTCTCGGCATGGGAACCGATGTCGCCGATGCAGTTGGAAATGCCAGCGACGGAGGGGTCCGCGCGCCAGTTTGAGATGGCGCCATCCGCCTGCTCCTTGATCGCGCCGACGGCGTAGCCCTGAGGATACTCGGCGACGATCTTGAGGATGCGGCCGAGCTTGCCGGCCTTCACCATGGCACGGGCTTCCTTGACCATCGGGTAGCCGGTGTAATTGTGGGTGAGCGCGAAGACCATGCCGGACTTTTCGACGATCTGCTTCAGCTCCTTGGCTTCCGCCAGCGAGAAAGCCATCGGCTTCTCGCAGATGACGTGGATGCCGGCGGCGAGGAAGGCCTTGGCGACCGGGAAATGCAGGTCGTTGCGGGCAACGATGGTCACGAAATCGATGCGGTCGCCAAGAGGCAGCTTAGCCTCCGCGGCGGCCATGGCCTCGTAGGAGGAATAGACGCGGGCGGGGTCGAGGAAGAAGTCTTCGCCCGAGAGTTTCGATTTTTCCGGGTCGGAGGAGAAACAGCCGGCGATCAGCTCG
>CAXTTX010000184.1:3921-5692 GCA_964247045.1 uncultured Verrucomicrobiales bacterium
CCACGGATTCGACGTTCATCAGGAAGACGACGCCCGGCGCGTCCTGCCGGTACCAGAACTGCTCGATCTTGCCATCGAGATTCGCGGCCATGCGATGGACGGCGCCGATGAAGGCACCGCGCCCGCCGCCAACCATACCCATTCGGAGTTTTCGGTTCATGACCATGGAGGGGTTCAGATGGAGACCGGTTTGCCGGTGGATGCGGACTGATAGATCGCGTCGATGATCTGCATCAGGCGGAGGGCCTGGACGGGAGAGTTGAGCGGCTCGGCCTTGCCTTCGATGGCTTCGATGAAGTTTTTCGCGGAAGCGCTGCGGCCCATGTCCTCGCAGGCGGGGACGACGATGGAGCGATTGACGCTGTTGCCATTTTCCTGGACGTAGAGTTCGCAGGTGTCGATGGCGGTCTCATCCAGGCCATCGCGGCCGAAGAGACGCTCCACCTTGCCGCCGGCACCGGTGCCTTGGAAGACGACGGAGACTTCCTCGCGCTTGATCATCTCCGCCCAGGAGACCTGGAGGGTGAGAACCTGGCCGGTCTTGAAGGTGACGAAACCGTGGGCGGCGGCCTCGACGTTGTTCACGCCGTCGGCGCGGTCCGGGATGCCCCAGGGGCCCTTGAAGCCCTTGTCGGTGATGAAGGTGTCGAAGGTGTTGGCGAGAACGTGGGCCGGTTCCGGATAACCCATGAAATACATCGCCAGGTCGATCATGTGGAGCAGGTCGATGACCGCGCCGCCGCCGGAGAAATCCTTGTTGGTGAACCAGCCGCCGAAGCCTGGAATGCCGGTGCGGCGGATCCACTTGGCCTGTGCGGAGTTGATCGTGCCGACGGTGCCATTGTCCACGTAGGTCTTCATCGCCTGGGACTCGGGCCGGGCGCGGTTGTTGAAGTTGAACATCAGAGTCTTGCCGGCGGCGTTGGCGGCGTCGATGAGTTCCTGAACCTCGGTGGCGTTGAGGGCCGGTGGCTTCTCGCAGAAGACGTGCTTGCCGGCCTTGAGGCACTGCAGGGCGAGCGGAGCGTGGAATTTGTTAGGAACGATGATGCTGACCGCATCCAGATCCTTGCCGCCTTCCAGCATGGCATCCACCGATTCGAAGGATTGGGGGATGCCCCACTTCTCGGTCGCCTTGGCGGCCGCGCCCGGGGCGGGATCCGCCACGGCAACGATTTCCGCTCCGGCGAGGCGGAAGCCCGCCGCGTGGTATTGCAACATTCCGCCTGCTCCGATTACTCCTACTTTGGTGGCCATGGTTTGATTCTTGTTAGATTGGAAATGGAAAAATGAAAAAACGCCCGCTGGTGTCTTGAAAAAAGGGGGGGCGGGCTTACGAAAGGCAACGGGTTATTCTTTTCCCTGCCACTCGCCGAAGGCGCGGAATTTCGCGTAGCGTTCCGCCAGCAGCCTGGGGACAGGCAGCTTTGAAAGCTCGTCGAGATGGGAAAGCACCTTGTCGCGCAGGGCATCCGCGCTGGCCTGGTGGTCGTGGTGCGCGCCGCCTGAGGGTTCGTTGATGACGTCGTCGATGAGGCCGAGTTTCTTGAGGTCCGGGGCGACGAGTTTCATCGCCTCGGCGGCCTCGGGGGCGTGCTTGCGGTGCTTCCAGAGGATCGCGGCGCAGCCTTCCGGGCTGATGACCGAGTAGTAGGCGTTCTCCATCATGATGACGCGGTCGGCGACTCCAATGCCGAGGGCACCGCCGGAGCCGCCTTCGCCGAGGACGATGGCGATGACGGGCACCTTGAGCAGCATCATCTCACGGAGG
>CAXTTX010000184.1:5702-9945 GCA_964247045.1 uncultured Verrucomicrobiales bacterium
CGACGACGCTGAACCGGATGACGCTGGATGAATTCCTGCGCCGCCCGCTGGCGCAACGCCGCCTGGAAGGTGTTGCTCAGCCCGATCCCGGTGAGCACGAGGGCGAGGACGATGGCGATGACGGGCACCTTGAGCAGCATCATCTCACGGAGGTTGAAGGCGATGGCCTCGGCGATGTTGCGTTCCTCCGCGCCGATGCCAGGGAAGGCACCGGGGGTGTCGATCATGGTGATGACCGGGAGGCCGAATTTCTCGGCGGTCTTCATGAGGCGGAGGGCCTTGCGGTAGCCTTCCGGGTGGGCGCTGCCGAAGTTGCGCTTGAGGTTCTCCTTGGTATCCCTGCCCTTCTGGTGGCCGATGACGACCACGCGGTGGTCGCCGATGCGGGCGAAGCCGCCGGGCATGGAAGCGTCGTCGCCGATGTGCCGGTCGCCATGGAGTTCGCAGAATTCCGTGAAAGCGAGGGAAACGTAGTCGAGCATGAACGGACGGTTCGTATGGCGGGCGATCTGGACGCGCTGCCAGGGGGTTAGGTTTTTATAAATCCCGGCCCGGGTCTCCGCGAGCTTCGCCTCCATGGTGGAAATCTCGGTGGACAAGTCGATATTCTGGGAAGCGGCCTTGGCGCGGAGTTTCTCGAGTTCGCGTTCGAGTTCAGCGGCGGGTTTTTCGAATTCGAGGAGCTGCATGAGAGAGAAGGGAAAGTTCGGGATTCAGAGGGGAAGATGCAAGAGCGGAGATGGAGGGATGTTGTCCCCTTTTAAGAAGACGCAAGACCCAAGACGCAAGACCCAAGACGCAAGACTTGAAGACCCAAGAGGGGGAGGTTGGAGGATAACGCGGGACCTTCGGCCGAGCGTGGGCGGAGTGGCGAAAATGTCCATTTGGGTCCTCCGCTGGAGTGGCTTGGGCGGAAGGGATTTGGTGCATTTTGGAGCAGGAATGAGGGTCAAATTTGTCATTTTCCGTGCGGCAGCAGCAAGATGCAGCAGTGATTTTGTCGATTTTTGTCGATTTGGGCCTTGGACGGGGAAGCCCGGGAGATGACTACAGAATTACGCAAAGCTTTCATTGGCAATTTGTTGGATGGATTTTCCGAGCGGTTGGAAAGGCGCAAATGCAACAAATGCCAAGTATTTGGAGAAAAATTTCAGGTCCAAGTCTTGAAGGGATGAGTGGAAGGCGTTGACGAGGAGCACATTAGGAGGAATGAGGTGAAATTGAGGGCACGATCCGTTTCCGGGGGCGGAGGGTGCAGGAATGGGGTTGAAAAGGGGTCCGCGGGAGACGGCAGAAGGTGGAGTTGAAGATGGGCGGGCCAGACGATCGGGCACCTCTTCCAATATGATGGAGTGTGGCATGGCTCCATTTTAGCAAGTCCGAGGGCGCGTCTCAACCGATGGCGCGTCTGCCAATATAGATTGGCCGTTTGGCACATGTAAACAACTCAGCGTGAGTGCATAAGACAACATTTTAGCTCCCTTGGTCCGACCCCGGGGAAAAGAAGGCCGTGGCGGGACGAGGGCACCTGAATAACCGCTCCGCACCTGTCGAGGGTTGTTCACCCCCCTCCGGCCGGCAAAGGGGTAGCGCCGGTCAAAATGGCTGCGATCCCAGCAAGGCGAGTCAGTCCCCCAAGCTGCCTTAGAAGTGGAATAAAAGGTCTGTCCCCTTTATCCTATCCCTTTATCCTACGCTTTTCTCACTCTGCACCGTCTTTCCCGGAATGCTCCATCCCCAGCTTCTCCTTCAGCTTCTGGAGCCAGTTCCGGTCGTCCGGAGAAAGATGCATCCCTATCCGATCCATTCCTTCCAAAATGTCATGGGCCTGCCGGAAGCGATCCGGGGCTTCTCGGGAATCTCCCCGCTGTTCCGCGAGCATTGCCAAGTAATAGTGGCTGACCCAAAGATCCCGCTGCCCTCCGGCATTCCCCGGGTCGGCAGCAGCGAGCTGTTCCCGAATGGCCAAGCCCTTCCCATAGTGTCCGGTAGCCCTCGCCAAATCCCCTTGGACCCGCGCTATCTCCCCGAGCATGTTGTAGCTGACGGCAAGATCCCGCTGCCCTCTGGCATTCCCCGGGTCGGAAGCGGCGAGCTTTTCGGCAATGGCCAAGCACTTCCCATGGTGTTCCGAGGCCCTCTCCAGATCCCCTTGGGCACGCGCGATGGTCCCGAGTCGCTCGAGACTGAAAGAAAGATCCCGCTGCCATACGGCATTCCCCGGGTCGGCAGCGGCGAGCTTTTCCCGAATGGCCAAGCCCTTCCCATGGATTTCGGAGGCCCTCGCCAAATTCCCCTGGTCAAGCGCGATGTCCCCTAGCCGCTCGTGGCTGATGGAAAGATCCCGCTGCCAAAAGGCATTCCCGGGGTCGGACGCGGCGAGCTTTGCCGCAATAGCCAAGCACTTCCCATGGTGTTCCGAGGCCCTCTCCAGATCCCCTTGGGCGCTCGCGATGTCCCCGAGCAGCCCGTGGCTGATGGAAAGCGCCCGCTGCCATACGGCATTCCCCGGGTCGGCAGTGGCGAGCTTTTCCGTGATGGCCAAGCTCTTCGCATAGTGATCGGAGGCCCTCGCCAAATCGCCTTGGTCGCGCGCGATGCTCCCTAGCCTGTTGTGGCTGACGGAAAGCTCCCGCAGCCATCCGGCATTTCCCGGGTCGGCAACGGCGAGCTTTTCCCGAATGGCCAAGCCCTTTCCACAGATTTCGGAGGCCCTCGCCAAATCCCCTTGGTCACGCGCCATGTCCCCGAGTCGCTCGTAGCTGAGGGAAAGATCCTGTTGCCATACGACATTCTCCGGGTCGGAAGTGGTGAGCTTTTCCGTGATGGCCAAGCCCCTCCCATAGATTTCGGAGGCCCTCGCCAAATCGCCATGGTCACGCGCGATGTCCCCGAGGTTGCTTTGGCTGACCCAAAGATCCCGCTGCCATAGGGCATTCCCCGGGTCGGAAGTGGCGAGCTTTTCCATGATGGCCAGACTCATCCCATAGATTTCGGAGGCCCTGGCCAAATCCCCCTGCTTATTCGCAACGTCCCCGAGCTTGTTGTGAATGACGGAAAGATCCCGCTGCCACTTCGGATCCTCTTTCTCTTGCGCGGGCAGGGCCGCGAGCCAATCTCCGGCGGCGGCGATGGCGGAGCGCCCCAGTTCCAGCCTGCCGAGTTGGTCCAGGCGTTCCTCGACTTCATATAAAAGGCGACCCGCCAGTGGCGTCCACAGCACCCGCTCCCCGCAGGTGGCATCCGCGTGCAGAAGTGCCGTAGCGTGTTGGAAACAGTCCTGCAAGGGCAAGGGGTCGCCGACCTGCTTCACCACGGCCATGGCCTGACCGATCTTCGCCAGCAGGGCACTGCCGAGGTGCAGGCGGATCTCCTCGTCCGCCACCCCGGGCTTTCTCGCGAAGCGATAGCCAAGGACGTGGGTGAATTCCCAGTGAGGCATCTCCAGAGCGCCCTCCTGTGCACCTGAGAGTCTCAAAAGCCCCAGTTGCACCAGCCGCTGCAAGGCCTCACGGACCTTCGCCACTCCCGGTAAGTCCTTAAGCAACTCCAGTGGGATGGGCGCGCGGGCGAGCAAGCCCGCCGCCTCCAGCACGCGGAGTTGTTCCGCGGTTAGGGTTTTCTCACTGCGGCGGAACAACCACTCCAGCGTGTGCTCGCGTTTCTCCGGGTTTGGATCCTGCAAGGGAGGGAGGCCTTTCGCATTCCAGTCCTTCACGAGGTATTGCGGGTCCTCATCGCCTCGGCCGAGGAGGCTCGCCGCCCAGGTAAGGGCCAGCGGGTGGCCTTCCAACAGATCCAGCAAGGTCTTGCGAACGCTGGCGGGGATGGCATTTCCCGCGAGGCTGTCGAAAAGCTCGCCATCGAATGGAGCCTCCAACTGGTCCTGGACTTTGACCGTGGCTCCCGTTTCGGTTTAGGGCGAGTCGCGTGTGAGAACAAGGCGGATCTGGTTTGGCAACAGGACACGAAGCAGGGTGCCGAGCGTTGCCTGGCCGTCCTTTCCATTCGCCTCCTCCGCGCCCTCGATGACGAGGAGGAACTGGTGGCGCTGGCAGGCCTCATGCGCGCGGACTTCCGCGGGAACGTTTTGGAGCTCCTCCGCACCGATCAGGGCATTCGCCAACGCGCTCCAGAAATCCTCCGCCTTGGCGTGGAGGGCGTAGAGATCCAGGTAAACGATGCCATGCGGGAAAAGCGTCTTGCAGAGGTCGTTTGGCACGTGCTCCCCGAAAACATCCGC
>CAXTTX010000185.1:0-2522 GCA_964247045.1 uncultured Verrucomicrobiales bacterium
ATGCCGGCGTGTTCGGCGATGCTGCGGCAGGTGGGAGTGTTTCCTTCCAAATCATACCAGAACGCTTCATCGAGTTCCTTGATCGCAGCGAGAGGAATTTCGATGGGTTGCAAGGCGGCGGTTCTGGCAATGAGGCCGCGGACGTCCCAAGCGAGGAGCCCGTGCCCGGAGTCTCTGAAGTGGTATTGGGGACGCATTGGAAACGACGAGGACTTGGACGGCCGGGAGACTGGTGATCGGGCCAATCGTTCCCTGGTGAAGGGGCAGAAAGGAATTTTCGAGCGGATCTGAGGTCTATAGGGATGTGGAGGATCGCGTCGAGGCAGCATTTGGATGTGGCCTTACTTCTCCCTGATACGGCATACGGCCAATCGATTACCCATTCGAGAGATTTCCGAAGATCAGGGACGGACCGGGAAACGAAAGGGCCGGAGCGACGTGAGTCGCTCCGGCTTTCCGTGGAATGGACGTTTGAATCCGCAGGGGCGGATCAGGCGTGGCGGCGGCGCAAGGCGAGGAGGCCTAGCGATCCAGCGGCGATCAGGGCGCTGCCAGGCTCGGGGACGGCGGTGATGGCAAAGTTGTCGAGCTGACCGCCGCTACCGCCGGCGAACTGGAACTGGATGATCTGGCCGTTATTGAGGGAGAGCGATGAGATGCTCTTGGAGAAGCTTTGATAGCTCGTGGTGAGAGGGGTGGTCACAAGATCCGTGAAACCTCCGCTGGTGCCGTAACGATAACGAATCGTCAGGGAGACAGCGGAAGGGTTTGCCGCTCCGTCGTAAAGCAACCGGTCGAGAACCACGGATGAACCGGAATTGTTCTGCAACTGGAGGTAAGGGAACCATCCCGCAAAAGTGCCGACGTAGCCGTTGTTGATGCCAAGGGTAGTGCCAGCAAGGACGGCATCTCCGTAGGTCTGGTCAGTGGAACCGCCGGTGGTCGTTTTGTTGATGCCCGTGGTGGGATCATAGAAACCGGAGAAGCCGGATGCGAGGTGGTTCGTTCCCGAGCCTCCTGCTTGGACGGAGGTGTTGGCGGTGGTGAAGTTGTTGAAACCGATGAGAACGGCGCCGGAAGCCGAACCGAAAGGGATGAGGGCGCAGGCGCCTGCCAGAAGAAGTCGAGATTTCATGGTGTGGGAGAACCCAAATTCCGGAATTCGTTGATTCTGAGGATTCAGGTGGGCGGAGACTGGGGGCGGATTGATATTAAGCAAGTCTTTTGTTGTTAGTTTCTATCCGCGTTCGCGTGGGTAAGGGAGGCAGATGCGGGGGAGGAACGCAATCGGGATGAGGCGGTGCCGTTCGGGGTGGGATAGCTTCGATAGAGGGGGAGAGGGTAAGGATGGGAGCGACGGTCTGTGTCCAAGGTAGGCGGATTGCTCCTGGGGGAGACGCGAAAAGGCCGGAGTGACGGGTGAGGTCGCTCCGGCCTTGCGGGGAATTGGATGTTAGGAAGCCTGGGTCAGATCACTTGTGCAGGATCTTCGGGACGCGGGGGGCGCGGAGGCGGTGGGGTTCGGGGAGGTTGGAACCGAGGAGGGGCCGGCAGTAGTTCAGGAAGTCCTGGGTAACGCCGTTGCCTTCCGGGTTGATGAAGTTGTCGGGCATGTGGCGGGTCTTGCCGGCGACCTTCTCGATCGGGACGAGCTGATAGTCCACGGAGTAGTCGAGGACGGGGCGCTTGATGGCGACGGAGCCGTCGACATTGTCCCACATGGCGAACTGGACGGCTTTCTCGCCGACCTCGCGGGCCTCGCGGGCATCGCGGTCCGACTGGATGCCCATGAAGGAACGCTGGAGGTAACCGAAGGTGTCTGAACGGACGCGCTTGATTCCAAGATTGTCACGAATGGCATTGGCGAGGAGGTCGCCCAGGGCACCGGTGCCGGAAAGCTGGATATTGCCGTGGGAGTCGCGCTCTTCCTTGCCGAGGAGCTTGACGATCATGGCGGTGCCATCGGGATCGGAGATGCCTTCGGAGACAGCGATGGTGCAGAGGCCGTGCTGCTTGTAGACGCGGTCCACGTCGGCGAGGAAATTGTCGATGACGAAGTGGCGCTCCGGCACGTAGACGAGGTGCGGGCCGTCATCGAAATACTTTTGCGCGAGGGCGGAGGCGGCGGTGAGGAAGCCGGCATGGCGGCCCATCACGACACCGACGTAGACGCCTTGCAGCGCGCGGTTGTCGAGATTGACGCCGGAGAATGCCTGGGCGACGAAGCGGGCGGCGGAGCCGAAACCGGGGCAGTGGTCGTTTTCCTCAAGGTCGTTGTCGATGGTCTTGGGGATGTGGATGGCGCGGAGCTCGTAGTTGGCAGCCTTCGCCTGTTCATTAACGATGCGGACGGTGTCCGAGGAGTCGTTGCCGCCGACGTAGAAGAAGTAGCGGATGTCGTGGGCCTGCATGACCTTGAACATGCGGGCGCAATACTCTTCATCCGGCTTGTCGCGGGTGGAGAGGAGGCCGGACGACGGGGTGCCGGCGACTTGCTCGAGGTTGTGGGTGGTCTCGCGGGT
>CAXTTX010000185.1:2532-9934 GCA_964247045.1 uncultured Verrucomicrobiales bacterium
TGCGCACCTCGTCGCTGCCCGCGCGCGCCGAACTCGCGGGTCAGATCGAGGAAGTTTTCCTCAATGATCCCGCGCACGCCGTGGACGGCTCCATAAATGGAGGTGACCTGGCTGAACTTGCGGGCCTCAAGGGCAACGCCGACGACACTCTGGTTGATCACGGGGGTGGGGCCACCACCCTGTGCGACAAGGACTTTTCCTTCTAAACGACTCATGGGGCGGGGAGAATTGACGATAGCGGGGGAGATGCAAGCCTCTAAAATCGACCTAGCCGTGACGGGAAATTTCCTCGCAAGGGGTGGCGTTGCGGGGGAAATTGCTTGCATGAATGAAGCTTTGGCAACCTTGGAAGAGCGGGACATCCCGGCTTGCCCGTGGTTGCCGGAGGTGGATCGGCCGCATGACTGCTCGCTGACGCGCCGCCACGGTCATGACAAGGGGGCGGAGTTCTATGTGGATGCTTTGCGGTACTCTCAATCCCTTTGGCTGGAGGGAAAGCCGGCGCAGGCGATTTTGCAGCTCAACAAAGCGTGGATGGCGGATCTGGGGCGGGACGAGGCGGTGCTGCGGGATCACCCGCCGCCGTACCGGGCGCTGATGTGGATCCTGTGGAATGCGGGGACGGGGGAGTATGGTTTTTTCGGGAACCCGGTAAGGCATTTCCAGCATCTGGCGAGCCGGATGGCCGGGCCGCGGCCGGAGGTGCGGAGATGGCGGGCGTGGGTGTGCATGCATTTGTCGGAGCGGGTGCTGGACCGGACGCTGTTTCCGAGGGACGGCGAGCAGATCGCGCGGGAGGGGTTGTGGATTCCGGGGTTCCAGCGGGCGGTGAACGAGGTGGGGGTGAGAGGTTGGGTGGGTGAGGTTGAAGAGGTGATGTGACCCCGTCCTAACCAAGCCGCCACTCAAGGATCGTCCAACGGACCGGCACAGCGAAGGCCGCACCGGAGATCGATCCTCCTCAGGATACCTTGCCGGCGGTGACGTGGAGGCGGGCGATCGATTGGAGGAGGGGGGAGTCTTGGAGCCAGTCGAGGTGGGTGGTGGTGATCCACTTTTGGGCGAGAGGGGGGAGGTGGTTCATCAGGGCGTTGCGGCGGCTGGGATCGAGTTCGCCGAAGATGTCGTCCATCAGATAGATGGGGAGCTTGCCGCCGCGTTGTTCCAAGAGCTTGCCTTGGGCGAGCTTGAGGGCGAGGGCGAGGGTGCGCTGCTGGCCTTCGCTGGAGAAATCGGCGGCGGGCATGCCGTGGATGCGGAGGTCGATTTCGTCCCGATGAGGACCGACGACGGCCTGACGGAGACGGGTCTCGCGTTCGCGAGCCTGGAGCATGGATTCGCGGAGGTCCGGGCCGCTGGCGGGAAGGTAGGCGAGGGTGAGGGGCTCGTTCTTGCCGCTGACGGCCAACTGCGCGTCCGCGGCGAGGGGGGAGAGTTCGGAAATGATGCGGGAGCGGATGTCCATGAGGACGGTGCCGTGTTCGACGAGGATCTCCTCATAGGAAAGGATCTCGGCGTCGCGGGGACGGCCTTCCTTGAGCAGGGCGTTCTTGGCACGGAGGGCGCGGCGGTAGCGGGACCAGGAGCGGCGGTAGGCGGGATCGATTTGCGCGCCGACGAAGTCGAGATAGCGACGGCGGACCTCGCCGGGGCCGCGGATGAGTTCGAGGTCTTCATTGCCCATCCAGACGACGAGTCCGCCATCGGCGAGGTAGCTGGTTTGGCTGGGGCGGGATTCACCGTCGGCATCGAGGAAGAGGCCGTCGCGGGAGTAGCGGATCTTGCGATCGCTTTCCCAGGGATCGCCGGCAATGCCGAAGCCCTTGGTGCCGAGGCGGGTGAGGGTGGTCATGCGGTGTGTGCGCGGCGAGTGGAGGCGGACGAGGACACAGATGGCCTCCAGGACGGAGGTTTTTCCTTGGGCATTGTCCCCGGTGAGGATGACGCCCTCCGCCGGGACCTGGAGGTCCAGGGACTCGAAGCACCGGAAATCCATCAACCGCAAGGAACGAAGCACGCGGAAGGATTCAGGGGGGGGATGGGAAGGTCAAAAGGGAACTGGGATTTCTCACTGGTTCACGCGGGTGCGGAGGCGGAGGAAGCGTTCGGGATCGGAGGCGATGGGGACCGAGTCGCCGATCTTGGTGAGGACGCGTCCGCCGGAAGGGGCTGCGGTGACGATGCGGGAGGTGCCGCCGCCGTTCCAGACCCAACTTCCGGTTCCGGTCTTGGTGGCGATGGTAGTCCAGGTGCTGCCGAGGTCGGTGGCGGCTTCCACGGTGTAGATGAGGTCCGCGGCGGCGGGCTCGGGCATGCTGATCTGGAGGGCGAGGCGGTCACTGAGGAGTGACTCGCTGGAAGCGATGACGGCCTGGGGCAAGGCGGTGGGTCCGTTGGTGCCGGAGGCGCTGTTAGGGGCGGACGCGAGCGAGTATTCGAGGAGGTTCACGATGCCGTCGTAATCGGCGTCACCGCCGGGATTGGTGGCGGGGCCGTGGTCGGGGAAGTAGGTGTCGCGCCAAAAGCCGTAGCCGGCGGCGGCCTGGGAGATGGTGCCGCTCTGGCGGATGACGCGGTTGGCGCTGATCGTGATGAAGCTGTTGTTGAAGAAGGCCGCGGAGATGCGGTTGTCGAGGGCGGGAGTTGTCAGGTCCGTCCAGTTGACACCATCGGAGGAAACCATATCGATGTCCACCTCGCTGCCGGTATTGGCGTTGCGACGTCCTGCGGCGAACCAGACACCGTTCCCGTATGCGAGGCCCGGCGTATCATCGGAAGTGGTGCGGGTGGTCGAGAATGTGGTTCCAAGGTCCAGTGAACAGCGGACTTTGCCGTACCAACCACTGGCGATGAAACGATCATTGGTCCAGATGACGTTCCGCAGGTCCTGCCAGGATTCCACACCGGAGCCAGCAGTGGTGTCAGTCCATGTGAGGCCATCCGGAGAGGTGAGGACGATGGGGCTGCCTGTGGTATTGAGGAGATGGCCCATGACCACGAATTTGCCGCCGCCATAGGCGACTGAATTCAGGGCACGAGTCGTTCCCGAAGTCACGAGATTCCAGGTGGTGCCGTTGGTGGAACGCCGGATGGTGCCGTTTTCCCCGACGGCGATGTAAACACCACCGCCATAGGCGACGCTCCGCAGGTAGGAGCCGCCGGTATGACGGGTTGTCCAAGTTCCATTATTGGCGGTGGGAGATGTGAAAATGCCGCCGACCGCGGAGGCTCCAGTGAAATCGATCCCCGCGATCACGAATTGGCTGCCGTCCCAAGTTCCGCCGTAGCCATGCTGGTTCACGGGCAGTTCGTTGGAGGTCCATGTGATCCCATCAGGCGAGCTTGTTACCGGTCCCTTGAACGTGCCTGCGAAATTGCTGCCCACCGCGATGACCTTCGTCGGGCTGGCGACGAGCGCCTTGAAATCGCCGGTCGCGGTGTTAGAGCGCGTTGTCCAGGTGCCGATGGGATCGGTGACCGTGACGGTTTTGGTGGCCTGCATGGTGCCGCCTTTCATGTCGGAGACAGTGACTTTGACGGTGAAGGTGCCGCCGGTGTTCCACGAGAAGGATGCCTCGGGATGGTTGTCGAAGGTGAAGCCTTGGCCGAAGTCCCAGGAATAGGCGAGTTCATCGCCGTTGGCATCGGTTGCCTCGGTGGTGAAGATGGCGGTCTGGCGGGCGGCAATGGAAGTGGGGCCGTTGAGGATGACGACAGGAGCGACGTTGCCGGCGAAGGGGCCGGTGTTGACGCGGATATCGAGGTATTCCTGGGGAGCGGTGCCGCCGCGTGCAAGGGGGGTGATGTTGATATTGCCGTTGGTGAAGGTGCGGCCGATGGCGATGGAGCTGTCGTTCTTGTCCGCAGTACCCGCGATGGAGCCGGGGGTGGTGTCGATGAGCCAGGAGCGGGATTGTGCGGCGCGTTTCCAAACGATGTTGGCGCCTGCCTTGAGCCAGGAGTTTGAAAACAGGCGGCGGTAGCTGAGCCAGAAGTATTCGTCCGCGCCGCGCGTGACACGGAGGCCGCGGGAGCCGGTGGTGGCGTCGTCATCGATCCGATAGATGCGGTAGGTGGCGTTGCCGCCCGCGGTGGCATCGGTCCAATCGCCGGTGGCGAGCCAGTTGAGTCGCTGTTTTGCCTCCGAATGGAAGGCTCCCTCCGGGACGGTGCCATCGCCCATGACGTCGAAGATGTCGCCGTATTCGGTGCTGGAGCCCGCGGGGTCGGTGGCATTGGTGCTGCCAACGGAAGGGGTCCAAGAACTGGAATGGCCGAGGCCGTAGTTGTGGCCGAACTCGTGGACGTGGACATCGACATCAATATTGTCACCGTTGGTGTCCTGAATCCAAAGATTTGGACCGTCGATGGATGCGAGGCCGGCATATGCAACCCCGCTGCCGGTCATGTTGATATCGACGAACCAGACGCCGATGATATCGTAGTCGCTTGCAACGAACTCGGGATGGGCCGTCTGATAGGTGGACTTCGCGTCGGTCAGGAGCTGCGAGTTGAGCGTGCTGCCGGTACCGTTACCATCGTCATTGTTATAATGATCAGCAGGCTGTGGCAGGCGGGTGATGTCCGTTGAAACGGTGGCCTCGATCCAAGTCTTGCCGTAGGAGTAATCCTCAATGGTGTCCGAGATGGTGCCATTGAGGAGTGTTTGATAGGGTGCCTGGCCGATGACAGGAAACGACGCGTTCGTTTTGTCCGAGAAGTCGCAGCGGATGATGAAGACCTTCTTCTTGGTTTCCGTCCACTCGATGCCGAGGGTGTTGTTCCAGTTGATGGCCTCAGGGATGTTGAATCCGCCCGAGTTGGAACCGTTGAGGGGAAAGGGGAGGGATAAGAGGGCGGCACCGGTTTTCGGGCCGGGAGTTTCGTCGAGTTTCGCGATTTGCGTGCTGAACGTTTCGAGGGTGGCCTGGTCCGCGAACTTGTAGACCTTGCCACCGGCCAACGCGGTGACGGGTTCGGGGCCGAGGAGGAGATCGGTGGCGAAGTCACGATCCGCATCGCGGTTGGCGATTGGATAGATCGATTCGGCGACGGTAATTTCGTTTTTGGAGAGCTCGTGGAAGACCTCCTCGCGCAGGGCGCTGAGCTTGCCGAGGCGGATGCCTTGGAAGGGCGCGGCGTTCTTGGAGCCGAGGCCCTCGCGGCGGCCGTAAACGAACGCGGCGGCGGTGGAGGATGGGCCGAAGTTGATCTCGCGGATGGCGGCGGGATGTTCGTCTTGTTCGCGAACGCGGGCGGCATCCGGGGAACCGTTGATACAGACGGGCATCACGCGGTAGTCGGCGATGACGCTGAAGGGTTCTTCTACTTCCGCCTGGAGGGCGGCGGGCAGGCTTTTCCAGACATCGAGAGGGACGGCTTGGGAGAGTGCCTCGCGGGGATTGGTGCGGATCAGGGACTCCATGGTGGCACGGCGCTGGCGGGCGAGGCGGAGGCCTGTTTCGGAGAGGGCGTCACGGTTGGCGGGAGCGGCGGTGGACCATGAGGAGAGCCATTGTTGAAAGTCCGCGATGGGTTTCGCGGGTTCGATAGCGGATGCGGTGGGAGTGTGAGCTTGCGCGGTATCCTTGGCGGCGGGGCGGGCGTCATTCCGTCGAGTGCCGAGCCAGCACAGCATGGCGGAACCCAGAAGGAAGGCGGCGACCAAGGCCGGGTATTTTACGGCCCGGTGCCGTTTTTCGGATGGTTTCACGGGGAGGAGGGAGGCAATGGGTTACCAAGACCGGGGATGTAATATCAGTAAGCTCTGAATACTTCAATCATCCAAAACCGTGGGGCGGGTGGGGGGAGTGCCCGGGTGTTGGGGGGATTGGCGGAGGGAAATGTCCACTTTTGTCCACGGTTTTTGAGAAAAATGCCGGGTGGGGTTAGGTGTATGGTAATTGTTATTAGTAAGTTGTGGAAGTTTTTGGCGGTTGTTTTGGCGGATTCGGCGGTACTCGGGGAAATAGGCGTGCGGGGTGGAATCAGGGGTGCGATTTTTTGAACCATGGATTTCACGGATTTACGGATTTGAAGAAGGTTCGAGGTCGTTGTTGCGGGAGGGGGCGGTGGCGTTGTTTTGGCGCACAAAATGGGGGAAAATTTGTCGTTTTTTGCGTATTGCAGCATTCTCCAGCAGTGATTTTGCAGATTTTTGCCGGATGGGGTCGGAGCAGGGGTGGGGTGAAAACATGCGGGGATTCGCACAAGAGCCGTATTTTCAAGATGTTGGTAAGATGCCGGTTTGCGGGGCCCGATTGCGAAATCGGCAAATGACAACAAATGCCAAGGTTTTTGGATTTTGTTTCGGGTGATGGGTGGGCGAGGGGCGGGGATTTGAGGACCGAAGACGAGGATGGCGGGACGGAGGCTGGGGTGGGGAAGGTGGATGGTGTTGCCGGGGTGATTGGTTCGCATGCGAAGATTCTATCAGGGCAGGCCGGGGTTCTCAGTACCGAGGATGGAGGTGTGAGAAAATAGTTCGGGTTACCGGGATCATTACCGCGGAGGGAGAAACGGGGGAGACGGCGGGAAGCGAGGGCGGCGGTGCGCGGAGGTGGAAACCGCCCCCGCCGGACCGCCCGGAGATCGGTTCCTGACGGAAGAGGGGCAGTGATTGGGACCTTGGGCGTTTGAGGTAGGGTTGACTGCCCCAACCGGACCGCTCGGAGATCGGTCCCTGTCTGAAGAGGGGCCGGGAGCGGACCTTGGGCGGTTTGGGCCTCATGGCGTTGCACCACACGGGGCCAGGAGTGGCCCCGCTCCGGCCGCCTGCGGCGGGTGCGCGGCGGGAGCGGCGGGGGGCTATTCTCTTTCCAAGACGTCTGTGGCGAGTTTGGAATAGGTTTCCTTGTCGAGCATGAAGGGCTGGTCGTCGGTGCCGAGGCGGCCGTAGTAGAAGGCGGGATTGGGGCCTGCGGAAGCAGGAGCGAGAATCAGGTCGCGGGTGAGGCGGCCGGTTTTGTCGCCCATTTCGTCGGTGGTGTCCTCGATGACCTTGAAGGCGAGGGACGGGGTCATGAGGGCTTTTTCGGCGGCTTCATCGTCGCGGGAAAGCCAGCGGGTGGCCTTGAGTCCTTCGAGGATGCCAAGGAGGTAGTTCGCGCGGGCGCTGTCCAGCGAGGGGGTAACGTCCTTGAACTCCTGGCTCGCGGTCCAGGCCTCGTTGTTGAAATCGTAAAGGAGAGCCAGCAGCGGCTCATCGGGAGTTTTCCGGGAGAGGGCAAGGAGGTTGGTCCGGTCGATGGACCAGATCCGCTCTTGCCGCCATTCCGAGGCGCGCATGGGCATGGCGGAAAGCAGGGAAGAATCGATCCGCATGACGGAGGTTGTCCCGAGGCGGTTCACGAAGGTGTTGCCCTTGGCATCGACGCCGAAGGCGAGTTCGAGCGACTGGTTG
>CAXTTX010000186.1:0-9909 GCA_964247045.1 uncultured Verrucomicrobiales bacterium
TATATCCAGAAATTCGAGCCTCAACGCATGAAATAATGAGAAAGTGGAGATCGATATGCATGGTTGTCGCGATCCTTGCCGTTTGCCAAGGATGCGCGGACATGTCAAAGCAGGGCGGCGAGCTGTTCCACGATTTTAAGCTGAGCCGGTATCACCAGGAGCAGATCATTCTCGGTTATTACAAGCATTACCAAGAAAAGGGGCAGTTGGCAAAGGACGTCGGAGTGCTCGTGGAGGAGGGGTATTTGCCTGAATTCTCGCGCATCTACAGCGACCGCCCCGCCATGTTCGGGCGGGACATCATCAGCTATAAGGCGAGCAAGTTCCGCCTCGTGGGGAAGGGCCTGCGGGACATCAAACGCCTGAGGTGTATGCAGGAATCTTATCTGGAGGAGGGGAAGCAGGCGTGGCGATACAGTTGGAATGCCAACGTGTTCGCCGCCGATTTGTTCTTCAAAGATGACCCCGGTCACGCCGAAGCCCTCGGGATTTATCGGGAGAGGGTGGGGCAATATTGATTGGGGGCGGGTAATGCCCGCCAGTCCCTTGCTCTGCCCCCTCACACCGGCGCATGTCCCCGCACATCCTGGATGATCAACTGCAACGTCGTCCTCCCTCGGAACGTATTCCGATCAATCGTGAACGCGATGTCCCACGGCGGATCCGGCAGCGGATGCTCCCCCCCGCCAAAGTAAACCGCATCCTGCTCGTGGTAACCCTGCCGCAGCATGAACCGCAGGTGGTTGTTCTTCATGTGCAGCGGCGGTCGGCTCAAACCCACCTCACGTGCAATGACAACCGGCTGCGGATTCCCGCTGCCAAAAGGTTGCAACAGATCGTAACTCGCCAGGAACTCCAGCGATAGCTGGTCGAAGCAAATCTCCGCGTCGTACATCAGCTTCGGCTGCCTCTGTTCCACACTCGTGTTGTTGATCACGTAGTCCGAGAACCGTTGCCGGAAAATCTCCAGGTTATCTTCATGGATCGACAGCCCGGCCGCCATCGCGTGACCGCCACCGGCGATCAAGTGTTCCTCGCACGCGCGGATCGCTTCCACCAGCGAGATCCCGTCGATGCTCCGCCCGGAACCCTTGCCGATTCCATCATCGTCAATCGCGATGACAAACGTCGGCTTGTGATATTGCCGCATCAGCCGCGAGGCAACAATACCCACCACCCCGTGGTGCCAGCTCCGCGAACCGAGGACAATCACCGGATCCCGCGCCGGGTCGAAACTGCTCAGCAGCATCTCCACCGCCTCGCGGCGGATCAGGCCCTCGTGGTTCTGGCGCTCCTTGTTGTATTGATCCAGCTTCTGCGCCATGTCCATCGCCAGCCGCCGGCAGTCGGTCGTCAGCGTGGCCAGGGCATCTTCCGGCACATCCATCCGGCCCGCCGCGTTCAGCCGCGGACCGATCCGGAAGCCCACATCCATCGACGTGGCGGTCCCGTTCATCCCGGTCACCTCTTGCAGCGCCCGCAGTCCCGGATTCAGCGTGCTCGGCAGGTGCTTCAGCCCGTGCCGCACCATCAGCCGGTTCTCCCCCACCATCGGCACGATGTCGGAAATCGTCGCCACCGCCACCAGGTCGATCAGCTCCTTCAGGTCCAAATCAACCTGCCGGGTCTTCAGCATCGCATGCCCCAGCTTGAAAACCACCCCCGCGGCGCACAGGTAGGTGAAAGTCGTCCCGCACTTCGGGTTGACCAGCGCGCAGCAATCCGGCCTTCCCGCGGGATCCGGCTCATGGTGGTCCACAATCAGCACGTCGATTCCATCCGCCTGCAACGCCGCCACCTCGTTCACCGAGACCGTGCCGCAGTCCACCGTGATCAGCAGGTCCGGCTTCGGACCTTCCGCCATACAACGGGCCAGCGCCGCCGTGCTCAGGCCGTAGCCCTCCGGTCCGCGCCGCGGGATGAAATAGCGCGGCGTCAGCCCGTAGGCCATCAGGATCCGCCGCATCAGGGTGATGGACGTGATCCCGTCCACATCATAGTCCCCGTAGATGCAGACCTTTTCGCCTCGGTCGATCGCCTCGAAAACCCGCTTCACCGCCGGTTTCATGTCCGGAATCAGGAAAGGATCCGCCAGATCCTTCAGCCGGGGCCGCAAATAACCCTCCAGATCGACGCCCGGAGGAAGCCCCCGTTGGCGGATCAGGTGCTCGAGAATTGGCGGAAACGCACTCGAAGAACCGTTTGTATATTTCTCAAACGGTTCACCGCGCGCGATCCATTTGAACGGCTGGGCTCGCATGAGGGGCTGCACCAGCACGGTAGCGGGGGATTGCATCGCCTTACAAGACCCAAACAAATTTCCCGCAAATGACGGCCCCGGACTTGCAGGAAAACCGTCAAAATTGGCTGGAATTCAGACCGATGACCGGGTATTCTCCGGCAAATGATGGCTGTTCCAGAGATCATGCGGGAAATCATGGACCTTTCGAGGCAAGACCGGTCCTATCTGGCGAAAAAGCTGATTGAAAGCTTGGAAGGTGAAGAACCTTTCAGTGAAGAAGAGAAGGCGGTTTTCAGCCGGCGCTCCCGCGAGATCCGCGAGTCGGTAGTCCAGCCGCTCAGTCTCGGCCAGCTCAAGGAAGCCTTGGCGGTTGGGTTGGAATGAATGGTCTGATCATACACCCCGAGGTCGCGGGCGAGATCGCCAGCGCTGCCAAATGGTATCGAGCGATCGATCCCGAATTGGCCGAAAGATTTCTTGCCGAAGTTTTTCGCGGGATCGGCAAGGCCAGGGACAATCCATTGCACTACCGGATCATCGATCCTCCCTACCGGAGGGTCTTGTGTGATACCTTCCCGTATCGTTTGGTCTTCGAGGTCATCGACGAATTGCAGGCGGTCCATATCGTGGCTGTCGTTCATCAGGTGAGCCATCCGGACCGCTGGAGAAGTCGCCTCTGCCTCTGATCCCGGAGGGGGCGGCGGCAGAAGCCTTGCCTCTAGAGTCCCGGAGGGACGGCATAAGGTAGCCGGTGGCGTAAGCCACCGGTAGCGCGTCGCACGATTCCTGAGCCCCGGCAGGGGCGGCAGAAGCGTTGCCTGCGGAAAAGGTACCCGGTTTGGAAAAAACTCCGAAAAATCGCATCCCCTGACAGAGGTGCCAGAAATAGTCCCGTCATTCCCGCGGTCCGACGCCAATCGCGCCACGTGTCGGAGATGGCCTCGAAAGTCACTAATCTGCAGCAATCCCTGTCTATTGGTATTGGCAGACACCCGGTTCGTTGAGACGCCCCCTCGCATCTGCTAAAATGGCCCGATGCAAAACTCCATGATCTTGCCTCCACCCGCGTCCGCCCTTCTCCGCCCGCGCATCCCCCGCTCGCGCACCCCCGCTCGCGAAACAAATCTCCAAATACTTGGCATTTGTTGCCATTTGCCCATTTCGACCTCCACCCGAAATCCGACAACTTTTGACAATAGACTGAAAGTGAGTCGATTACGGAATAAACCCAAAATCCGCCCGACTCTCCGGTTCCAGCCGAAATTGACACAAATCGACAAAAACACTGCTGGAGTCTGCGGCTACCGTACGGATTCTGCAAATTTCCTCCCCTTTTTGACGGGAAATGTCGCCGCGCACCGCGACAAACTGTCACTGCGGCAGCGCGCCAAAATGTCACAAACAACGCGCCTCTCGTCCACCGTGCCAATTGGATTATTTTATAAATCGTTACAGGTGAGCCATTTATGTTCGGAATCCAGTCCGTGGCACGTTCATTGCGATAGGCGCAGGAAATACGCTGTCCGGCACCTCAAACGGGCAACCCATTGAAAGGAAACCACTTTATGTCAAAAATCCTCGGAATCGACCTCGGAACCACGAACTCTTGTATGGCCGTTATGGAAGGCGGCGAATCCACCGTGTTGGAAAACTCGGAAGGAGCCCGCACCACCCCTTCGGTGGTCGCCTTCGCCAAAAACGGCGAGCGCCTGGTCGGCCAAGCCGCCAAACGCCAGGCCGTCACCAACCCCAAGAACACCATCTTCTCCGCCAAGCGCCTCATCGGCCGCAAGTTCTCGGAACTCACCGAAGCGGACAAGCGCATGCCCTACACCATCGTCGCCGCTTCGAATGGGGACGCCCACATCGAGGTGGAAGTGGCCGGTGAAAAGAAGGCCTACTCGCCTCAGGAAATCGCCGCCATGGTCCTCGGCAAGCTCAAGGCCGATGCCGAAGCCAAGCTCGGCGAAAAAATCACCCAGGCCGTCATCACGGTCCCTGCCTATTTCAACGACTCCCAGCGGAACGCGACCAAGGCCGCCGGTGAGATCGCCGGCCTCGAAGTGCTCCGAATCATCAACGAGCCCACCGCCGCCGCCCTCGCCTACGGCCTCGACAAGAAGTCGGACGAGAAGATCGCCGTCTATGACCTTGGCGGTGGCACCTTCGACATCTCCGTGCTGGAAATCGGCGACGGGGTCTTCGAAGTGCTCTCCACCGATGGCGACACTCAACTTGGTGGTGACGACTGGGACAACACCTTGATCCAGTGGATCGTCGGTGAGTTCAAGAAGGACCAGGGCATCGACCTGTCCGGCCAGCCGGACGCGCTCCAGCGAATCAAGGAAGAGGCGGAAAAGGCGAAGATCGCCCTTTCTTCCACCCAGTCCTACGACATTAGCCTCCCTTTCATCACGGCGGACGCCACCGGACCGAAGCACATCCAGCTCACCCTCACCCGCTCCAAGCTGGAGCAGCTCACCGATAGCCTCTTCGAGCGCACCAAAAAGCCCGTGAAGGACTGCCTCAAGGAAGCCGGCCTCTCCGCCTCCGACATCAACGAACTCGTGCTCGTCGGCGGCATGACCCGCATGCCCAAGGTCGTGGAAATCGCCCGCGAACTCGCCGGCCAGACTCCCCACCAGGGCGTGAACCCGGACGAAGTCGTCGCCATCGGCGCCGCCATCCAGGGCGGTGTCCTCCGCGGCGATGTGAAGGACGTGCTCCTCCTCGACGTCAGCCCGCTAACCCTCTCCATCGAGACGGAAGGTTCCCGCGCCACGGCGATGATCGAGCGCAACACGACCATCCCCGCGAAGAAGTCGCAAATCTTCTCCACGGCTTCCGACAACCAGCCGGCCGTGGACATCCGCATCTCCCAGGGCGAGCGCCCGATGTTCTCGGACAACAAGTTGCTCGGGAACTTCAAGCTCGACGGCATCGCCCCGGCCCGCCGTGGCGAGCCGCAGATCGAGGTCACCTTCGACATCGACGCGAACGGCATTCTCCATGTCTCCGCGAAGGACAAGCAATCCGGCAAGGAACAGAAGATCTCCATCCAGGGCTCTTCCGGCCTTTCCAAGGACGAGATCGAAAAAGCCAAGCGAGACGCCGAGGCCCACGCCGAGGAAGACAAGAAGCGCGTCGAGAAAGTCGATGCCAAGAACAAGGCCGACAACCTCGTCTTCAACGTCGAGAAACAGCTCGCCGACCTCGGCGAAGCCGTCCCCGCCGATCTCAAGACCCTGCTGGACGACAAGATCCAGGCCGTGAAGGACGCCATCAGCAGCGACGACATCGAAAAGATCAACTCCGCCGTCAGCGACCTCGAGGGTTCCCTCCAATCCCTCGCCGAAGCCGCCCAGAAGGCCGGTGCCGCCAACGCTGGCGGAGCCGAAATGCCCGACGTCGAACCCGCCGCCGAACAAGCCTCCAACGAACCCAAACCCGCCAAGGGCAAGGTCGTGGATGCGGAAGTGGTGGATTGATTCTTGCAATGCGCGGCGGTGGCGTCAAAACCCCCGCCCCGTCTTTTGTCGCTAACCCACTCTTGCTTTCCAAAAGATTTCCACTTCGCCGCTGCGCGGGGTGGTTCCTCACAAAACCAACCAACAAACCAGACCAACACCATTATGGCTAACATCAAACCACTCGGACAACGTGTCCTCGTCAAGCGCCTCGAAGCTGATTCCATCAGCGCCGGCGGCATCGTCCTTCCGGACACCGCCAAGGAAAAGCCCCAGGAAGCGGAGGTCCTTAGCCTCGGCACCGGTGGCAAGGACGACAAGGGCGTGGCCATCGAATTCACCGTCAAGGTCGGTGACAAGGTCCTCATCTCGAAATACGGCGGCACCGAAGTGAAGGTGGACGGACAAGAAGTCCTCATCATCAACGAATCCGACATCCTCGGCATCGTCGGCTAAGTCTCAGTTTATCTATCAACTCTCAACCTGTAACTCTCAACCTATCATGGCCAAACAACTCCAATTCGACGAAGCCGCCCGCCAGGCCCTCCTGCGCGGCGTCGAGAAACTCGCCAAGGCCGTGAAGGCCACCCTCGGACCTGCCGGTCGCAATGTCATCCTCGACAAGAAGTTCGGTTCCCCGACCATCACCAAGGACGGTGTCTCGGTCGCCAAGGAAATCGAGCTTGATGACCCCTATGAAAACATGGGTGCCCAGCTCATCCGCGAGGTTTCCAGCCGCACCTCCGACATCGCCGGTGACGGCACCACCACCGCCACCGTGCTTGCCGAGGCCATCTACAAGGAAGGCCTCCGCAACGTCACCGCCGGTGCCAACCCGATCTCGCTCCAACGCGGCATCATGAAGGCCACCGAGGCCATCGTCGCCCAGCTCAAGGTGCTTTCCAAGCCCGTCTCCGACGCCAAGGAAATCGCCCAGGTTGCCTCCATCTCCGCCAACTCGGATAAGGAAATCGGCGGCATCATCGCCGAGGCCATGGACAAGGTCGGCAAGGACGGCACCATCACCGTGGAAGAAGCCAAGGGCATCGAAACGACCCTCGACGTTGTCGAAGGTATGCAGTTCGACAAGGGCTACCTTTCCCCTTACTTCGTGACCAATCCGGAGAGCATGGAAGCTTTCCTGGAAACCGCCTACGTCCTCATCAACGAGAAGAAGATCTCCTCGCTCAAGGACATGCTTCCCCTTCTTGAGAAGGTGGCCAAGACCGGCCGCCCCCTCCTCATCATCGCGGAAGACGTCGAAGGTGAAGCGCTTGCCACCCTCGTGGTGAACAAGCTGCGTGGCATCCTCAACATCGCCGCCGTGAAGGCTCCCGGTTTCGGCGACCGCCGCAAGGCCATGCTCGAAGACCTCGCCATCCTCACCGGTGGCCGCGTCATCACCGAAGACCTCGGCATCAAGCTGGAGTCCGTGGAACTCAGCGACCTCGGCGAAGCCAAGCGCATCAGCATCACCAAGGAAAACACCACCATCGTTGAAGGTGGCGGCACTTCCGAGGCCATCACCGGGCGCGTCAACCAGATCCGCAAGCAAATCGACGACACGACCAGCGACTACGACCGCGAGAAGCTCCAGGAGCGCCTTGCCAAGCTCGCCGGCGGTGTGGCGGTCATCAACGTCGGTGCTGCCACCGAGACCGAGATGAAGGAGAAGAAGGCCCGCGTCGAGGACGCCCTCCACGCGACCCGCGCCGCTGTCGAAGAAGGCGTTGTCGCCGGTGGAGGCGTGGCACTCATCCGCGCCCAGGCCGCCATCGGCGACCTCGGCCTGGAAGGCGATGAAAAGACCGGCGCCGGCATCGTCGCCCGTGCGGTCGAGGCTCCGCTTCGCCAACTCGTCACCAACGCCGGCCGTGAGGCTGCTCTCATCGTGGAGCACGTCAAGAAGGGCAAAGGCGGCGAAGGCTACAACGTCGCCACCGACAAGTTCGAGGACCTCATCGCCTCGGGCGTCGTGGACCCGACCAAGGTCACCCGCACCGCGCTGCAAAACGCGGCCTCCATCTCCGGACTCCTGCTCACCACCGAGTGCCTCATCACCGACCTTCCTGCCAAGGAAGCCGGCGGCGGCGGTGGTGGTGGCCACGACCACGGCATGGGCGGAATGGGCGGCATGATGTAATGCGCCCCCCGGCGATGGGTCAAACCACCGCCGCGCCTGAACCAACTTGAAGCCGGACAGGGAAACCTGTCCGGCTTTTTCACGGTGTTTCTAACGGAATTGTAACCCCGCCCCCAGCAAATCATACACCGCCTCCGAATCATAACTCAACAAGATCAAATCCACCCCTGCGGCCATGCTATCCTTGGCCGCGCTCTCAATGCCTCCCGCCCCGTGGAAAACCGGAGCCATCGAGAAATCATCGGTGACCAGCAGGCCTTTGAATCCCCATTCCTGCCTGAGCAACCGCGTGACACTTGATGAGGAAGACGCGTTATGTTCCGGATCCAGCGCCACCAGCCGCACATGCCCTAACATCATTCCTGCATTCGTCCGCTGGAGGGTGTTCCGGAAAGGAATCCAGTCGGACTTTTTCAACTCTTCCAACGGCGTTTCCAAGGTCACGGAAAAATGATGCGTGTCCGCGGGAATGCGTCCCAATCCCGGGAAGTGCTTCAGGACCGCCATGACCGCGTGCTTCGCCAGCGTCCTCGCATACGTTTCTCCCGCCAGCGCCACCACCTCCGCATCCACCCCCAATGCGCGTGTCGCGATCTGGCTATGGAAATCCAGCCTTCCCGGTGGCGAGGCGGGCTTCAGATCCACCACCGGCGCGAAGTTCATATTGATGCCCGCTTTCGCCAGCGCCAGCCCCTGGACATCCGCATATTCCGTCACCAGCCGGACGATCCTCTCCGCTCTAACCGGATCATTCGCCAACCCCGGCCCATCCAGACTTGCCAATAGACTTCCAAGTCCCGGCTGTGGCTCCAGGGGAGGGGAGAGCCTGCTCACCACGCCACCTTCCTGGTCCGTTGCGATCCACAGAGGCGGCAGTCCCGCGGCGCCGCGCGCCTCCTGAAGCTCATCCACTAGCCCCCGGATGCCTTCCTTCGTCGTTCCCTCCGGCAAATGCCGGTTGGTTAGGAAGACTCCGGCGATTCCTCCCTGGATTGCCAACGCGCGAGTTTCCTCGCGCCCCAGCCAGCCGATCATCAAATGCCTGCCTATTTCCGGCATGCTCCCGAGTGACGTCGCTCGCACCATCCGCCGGTTCCGCCCATGCTTCCACTGGATGCCGCCCGATATTAGCGCGCCCGCAACCACGGCGCCAGCCGCGAGACGAAGCGGGAGCCGCCCTCGTTTCACCACGAAAACCAGCGCGACAATCCCTGCCGCCGCGAAGCACCACGGCAACTCATCCCGATACCGCAGCAGATAGGGACTCCTGCAATTCACAGCCATGAGAATCCACACCGCGGAGAAGAACACGGCAACGACCCAGATCAGGATCGCAAGCCAAGTTGAGCGGGATGGTCGTGCTGGCATCAGCACGACCATCCCGCCTGCGGGTGAAAATCCCATGAGAGTCTCGTGAAATTCACCATGGCATCGCCCTGGTGGATCACCTGGCGACCCGCTTGCGGGTAAAGCTGGCCAAAAACGCTTTCATCGGGTGGAACAGCCTCTCAATCAGTTCCTTCTGACTGACAGTATTGGCAGACGCGCAGTTGATTGAGAGCGGCCCCCCAGCGTGGTATTCTTTCCGGGTTGAACACCACTGAATTCCCCCGACACCGTCACCACAGGCGAGGCCGTGGCGCAATGGTTCGAGGAAGAAAATCTCTCCGAATCTTCGGCAAGATACTTAGCCCGCTCCCTGCCAATCCCGCCGCCTCGCCCGGATATCTGGAAAACAAATTTAAAGGTTGCCATTTGTTTTCATTTGCCGCCGCCGCCGTCTCGGCTGGCTTTGCTCGACGTTGCCGATTGGTAATCAAACCTTTCCGTAAGTTGCAACTTTTTTCACACCGCCTGCGCACCCGAAACCTTTATCACCAAAATCCCCAAACCGCACACCGACGTACACCAAAATGACGGATTTTGCGAAAATCACTCCCGATTCACTTCCGAAGTCTCTTTTTTGTTCGATCGAACAGCTTTTTTGATTGCATCTCGGGAAGATCTCGGACACATATTCTTCCGCAACACGACACAACATCATGGCCAAAGCATCC
>CAXTTX010000187.1:0-4604 GCA_964247045.1 uncultured Verrucomicrobiales bacterium
CGCCGGTCCGGACGGCACGATCGCCAAGGACCCCACCACTTGGACGCTACAGGTCCGCCCCGAAACCTTGCGGAAATTCCGCGAGAACATCTACGGCATCCGGCCCGTCGACAAGCCCGCCAATTTCTCCACAAGGATCCTCCGCGAGGACACCGAGGCTCTCGACGGAGCAGCCACCCTTCGCGAAATAGAAATCACCTTCTCCGGTCCCAATGGCGAGGGCCGCATCCGTCCTGTGGTTCTCACTCCGAACCGTGCGGAAAAGCCCGTGGGCGCCTTCCTCCTCATCTCCTTCGGGCCACCGGATCCGAACGATCCCAGGATCAGTTGGCCCGCCAAGGACATCATCGCCCGCGGCTATGCCACCGCTGCTTTCGATTTCAATGATGTCGATCCCGACCGCCCCGATGGTTTCAAGGACGGCGTCCGCGCCATCTATGGCCAGGAACCCGCCCCCGCGGATGCTTGGGGTGCGCTCTCTTCCTGGGGCTGGGGTGCCAGTCGCGTCCTGGACTTCCTCCTGACCGATCCCGCCATCGACCCGAAGCGCGTGGCCATCATCGGCCACTCGCGTGCCGGCAAGGCGGCGCTCTGGTGCGGCGCGGAAGATGAACGCTTCTCCCTCGTGATCACCAACAATTCCGGTTGCGGCGGTGCAGGCCTCGCCCGCGGCAAAAAGGGCGAGCGGATCGCGAACATCACCGAAAAATTCCCCCGCTGGTTCTGCACGAACTATCAGAAATACGCCAACAACGAGGATGCGCTGCCCGTCGATCAACACCAGCTGCTCGGCCTCATTGCACCGCGCCTGCTCTACGTCGCCAGCGCCACCCAGGACCCTTGGGCAGATCCGAACAGCGAGTTCCGGTCGTCCGTCCTCGCCGGTCCCGTCTATCGTCTCTTCGGCAAACAAGGCCTTGAGTCCGATACCATGCCGCCACCCGACCAAGCCCTGCTTGGCGGCTCCATCGGCTACCACATCCGCACCGGCAAGCACGACCTCACCACCGCCGACTGGCACCACTACATGGACTTTGCCGACAAGCACTGGCTCCGTTAGGGTAACGGAGCGCAATCGGAGCGAAGCGTAGATGGAGGGTGAAGAAGAAACCCAGAGAAGCCCTCAAAATTCATTCCGCCCCGGAGCACCCGTCTTCCAACGGACCGCGGAATTCATTCCGCCCCGGAGCACCCGTCTTCCAATGGAGCGCGGAATTTATTCCGCCCCGAAGCAACCGTCTTCCAATGGAACGCAATCGCAGCGCAGGGACGCATGCTATCATCCATCCACGATCTCCAATTCCCCTCAAACCCTCCAATGCCGCGGAATCTCCCACAACTGCAACACCCCCGTGCAAGCCGTCTTCAACCCATCCAAACTCCCGCCCTCTTCCAACACCACCTCCGCCACGATCTCCTCATACCTCTCCGGGTCATTGCTCCGCACCCCGTACACGTGAATCCGCTTCACCAGCCCCGTTGATAGAATCGCCGCCTCCACCTTCGCCGGGCTCACCTTCCGCCCCGCCACGTTGATCGCCCCTCCCAGCGTTCCCGTGAGAAAAATCCTCCCCTCCCCATCAATCGTTCCCAAATCACGGGTCAGATAAACCCCACCACCTAACAAATCATCCTCCCGCTCCACGTCATACCCCATCGCCACGCCGCTGCTCTTCACCTGCAGCCTCCCTCCCTTGCCAATCACCACCTCCACCCCGCTCAAGGGGGTTCCCACATCATCCGCCGATTCCCGCGGCACCTCGGTCCGGTCCATCGAGATCCCACCACATTCGCTAGCCCCGTAGAAATTGTGGATCTTCAGCCCCGCCGACTCATAAACCTCACGCTCCAGTTCCAGCGATAACGGCGCTCCCGCCGAGATCGCCAGCTTGATCGGCGCCCCTTTCAAAATCCCCGCCCGGTGCCACGCCCGCCACATCGAGGGCACCGCCGGCACCACCAGCGGACCATGCCTCAGGAGAATCTCCTCCACCGGCCGGGGAAACGGCACGGCCGCCACATGCACCGGCACCCCGTGCAGGATCAGCGGCAGTACCACGTTTGAAAATCCATACGAGTGCGCCAGCGAGATCACCGCCAGGTTCGGAGTCTCCGCGGTCAGCCCCATCGCCTCCGCGATCCTATCGCCATCCGCCTCCACCTGGGCCGCATTCAGGAAAATGCCGCGCGGCACTCCGCTCGCCCCCGGCGTGTATTTCACCAGGCAGGTCCCTCCCGGCGGCGGGCAACCCAGCACCGGCTCCGGCGCGTCCTTTTCCAGCGGGATCATCGGCTGCCCATCCCGCCAGGCCCGCAGGATTTCAACGAAAAATCCGGTCCCTCCGGTCCTGGCCAGCACAGGCCCCGTCGCCCTCGGAGCATCGGCCACCATGGCACCCAATTCCCCAAAGGTCGTCACCCGGTCACCCTCGGTGATGGCCGGGCGGTCGGAATGGTGGTGGAGGGTCTCTAACCAGCGTGGATACGGCATTTGACAAGGTGCGCCTGCGTGCCTAGCTAGGTCCGACCCCGCCTGACGAGCCTTAACTGCTTCCCAATTCCACCGTGGCGTATTTCCCAGACTCCCCCCCGCCACAGCCGCCGCGTCCCGTGGTGGTCAGCGGGGCAGGCATCATCTCCCCGATGGGCCTGGACTGGGCGGAAAACACCACCGCTTTCCGCGAGGGCCGCATGGCCTTCCGGCCCGTCACCCTCTTCGATGTCTCCCGCCAGCGCGTCGGCACCGCCGGCCAGGTCGATCTGCCGGAAACCGCCCCCTTCCCCGGCATATCCCGCAAGGCATGGTCCCGCATGGACCGTGGCACCCGCCTTGCCTGGATGGCCGCCCGCGAGGCCCTCGCCGATGCCGGGCTCTCCGGTGGTGAAATGCCGCTCGTGGTCGGCACCTCGGCCGCCGCCATGCCCATCGGCGAGGATTACTACCGCCAGGCGCTCACCGCCTCCACCAGTCCCGGCCACCAGCTCCGCCGCGTGGAAACCTACCAGGCCCAGCGCCAGATGACGGACATGGCCCGCGAGCTCCGCATCGACGGTCCCTCGCGCATCATTTCGAACGCCTGCGCGTCCGGCGCGAATGCCGTCGGCCACGCCTTCCATCTCGTCCGCTCCGGCCGTGCGGATCGTGTTCTCGCCGGTGGCTATGATTCCCTTTGCCAACTCGTCTTTTCCGGTTTCGACGCGCTCCAGGCCCTTACTCCTTCGGGCATCCCGCGTCCCTTCGATGCCGCCCGCGATGGCCTCGCCCTCGGTGAAGGCGCGGCCTTCGTCGTCGTGGAGTCCGCTGCCGCCGCAAGGGCACGCGGTGCCCGTGTCATCGCCGAAATCCTCGGCTATGGCGCGGCGACCGATGTCCACCATCTCACTCAGCCTCATCCGGAAGGTGACGCCGCGCTCTCCACCATGCACGCCGCCTGCGCCATGGCCGGGCTCGCCCCGGAGCAGATCGACTACATCAACTCCCACGGCACCGGCACCCCGCTCAACGATGTCGCGGAAGGCCATGCCATCCGCCGCTGGGCGGGCGATGCAGTGCAAGGCATCCGCGTCAGTTCCACCAAGTCCGCCACCGGTCATTTGTTAGGCGGTGCGGGAGCCGTCGAGGCGGTGATCTGCCTTCTCGCCATGGAGAAGCAATTCCTTCCCGCCAGCCTCAATGTCCGCGAGCCGGACGAAGTCTGCACCTTCGATCTCGTCAGGGAACCACGCGACGCCGTGCTGTCCCGAGTTCTCACCAACTCCTTCGGCTTCGGCGGCGCGAATGCCACCCTCGTCTTCGGCAAGGAGGGCCCGCCATGAGCACACCCCTCGCCATCACAGGCACCGGTGCCGTTTCACCCGCCGGGTGGGGCGTCGCCGCCTTGCTGCAAGCGATCCAAGGCGGTAAACAACCCGCCCTCCAAGCCTTGGAACGTTCCGGTCCGGAAGGAACCGTCACCACCTCCGTTCTCCGCGTTCCCGCCGAGGGTGCCACCACCCCCAAATACGCCCGCCTCCGCCGCACCAGCCCCATCTCCCGCTTCGCCGCCGCCGCCGCCACCGAGGCCCTCGGCCCCGAACGCATCGCCCGCATCGCCGGGGGCACGCTGCGCGTGGGCGTCGTCTTCACGCTCACCAACGGCTGCGTGAACTACTCCAACCGCTTCTTCGGCGAAACCCTCGCCGACCCCGCGACCGCCAGCCCCATCCTCTTCCCGGAAACCGTCTTCAACGCCCCCTCCAGCCACATCTCCGCCTACATCGGCAGCAACGCGCCAAACGACACCCTCATCGCTGACAGCACCGGCTTCTTCAGCGGCATCGACCTCGCCGCCGAGTGGATCACCCGCGGCGAGGTGGACGGCTGCCTCGTCGTCTCCGCCGAGGAAATCGATTGGCTCAGCGCCGAGGGCCTCCGTTACTACTCCCGCTCCTATCTCCCCTCCGAGGGCGCCGCCGCAGTCTATGTGGAACCGGCCGACAGCCCCGTCGGCATCCTCCGCCTGCCCGGCTCTGACCAGACCCTTGAGAAAGGTGAGGACCGAGTCCCAGGTGAAGCCGCGCTTCACCGAGGTCTATCACTGGGACAAGGCGGCCTCGAAGCTGAT
>CAXTTX010000187.1:4614-7268 GCA_964247045.1 uncultured Verrucomicrobiales bacterium
CGGAGCCGCATCGAGGCCGCCGCGATCATCCGCGACCGCCTCGACCCCACCGATGACGGCCAAACCCTCCTCGTCGATGGCCGCGCCGGTGCGCCCCGTTTCGACCGACCGGAAACCACCGCCTGGTCCTCATGGACCGGCCCCCGCTGGTCTCCCCGCGAGATCCTCGGCGAAGCCATGGGTGTTTCGGCAGCCCTCCAACTCGCCGCCGCCGCAAGCGCCATCGCCGCCGGCCATTTCCCCCGTGCCATCGTCACCGCCACCGGTGCCAACCAGCACGCCGCCGGCATCCTCCTTGGCAGCCTCTAACCTCCCCCTTCTGAGCACACCAATCCGAAGGATTTGAGACGGACAGCCTGCTCGCCTCCCAATTCCGTCAAATCACTGATCACTCGGCACTTCGTCCTTACTCCCCACTATCCCTCGTCTGCGGGATCTTCTTGTAATCCCCCCTCTCGCAGGCCCGCACGAATCCTTCGCCGTAGGTCTTGAGCTTGTCCCACATCCGGCGGATCGCCACCGCCTCATCCCCGGTGACGGAATGATCGTCCGCCGCGTCAGAAATCTCATTCAGCAAATCCGAGAACTGGCTGATGATCTGCTGCGTTGCCGGCAGGATATGGGTCAACTCGTGTCCGCTGACATCCGGGTCCGAAACGAAATGCCCGCCGCGTTGCAGACACAGCCAGTCGAGGATGCCGTTGTCGTCGCTCAACTCGATGATCTGGAGCAGCCGGTCCAGCGGGTTCTTGCTTCCGGAACCAAGGTCCGTCGGCTTTTCCGCCCACTTGTAAACCAGCGAGAGAGATACCCCCAGTTCCGCCGCCACCGCCTTCGGCGTGGTTTTCCCCTGCAGTGCCTCTCGCAACACGTCGTGACTCTCCATGGCGGGGAGGCTAACGGGATCCTCCCGCCTTGGGAAGTCTTCAAATCAAGGTCCCGGAGGCGGCAACGGGCCGGTTTCCGCGGCCTCTTCCACCGTCACCGGAGGCAGTTCCACGATCACTTTCGTTTTCCCCCACTCGTCTCCCAGCCGCTTGCCGCGGTCCGGCCCACCCTCCCGGTTCAGGAGCACGAACAACTCCACCAACGGAAAAAGCGGAATGACGAGCGGCAAATTCCGGATCAACCCCGGCTCCCATTTTCCCGTCAGCGACTGTCCGTCCAAAGTCACCGCCCGGATCTTCATCGCCTTCTTGCCCACACTCTGTCCTCCCAGGAAAGGCAGCGAATCGCGCGTCAGCATGTAGCCCGCAAACACCAGCCAACTCACTTTCGAGCCAAGCCATGGTGCGATCAACCCCAGCAGGATGACCACTCCGAGGACCACCGCGCTGTCGATAATCACCGCGATCACCCGCGAGTTGAAAGTCGCCATGCCACCCGGCACATCGGCCTCTTCTTCCTCACCCCCCGTGCGGATGTTCACCTTCAGCGGCGAACCTCCCGCCCCACCTGCCGATGGCTTCGACCTCGGCATGCTGTCCATCGGCGACGGCGGCGGTGGCGGCGGCGGCACGATAACCGGTGGCGGGGGGATGACAGGCGCGGGGATTACCGGCGGTGGAATCACCGGTTTTTCGGGCGTGTCTGAACTTCCTGGGACGTCATTTACCGGCTCCTGATCCATGGTTACCGTTCCGATAGCACGCTTTCGCCAAAGCGTCCAGATGGAAGCCCGCCACCTGGCCGATTCAAGCCTTCTTGTCCCGCAGGCTCGTCATCAGCAGGTGCCTCACCACCGGCGGATCCGGTAACCGGTGGAAATCCAGCACCGCCTGCTCGATTCGCAGGTCCTCCATCGTCGCCCGCTCATGCTGCCTCAGGTGCTCCGCCCACGAGCCAACCAGAAACGTCTCCCGGTAAAGCGTCGCGTCATCCAGATCCACGAACAAGGAACACCGGAACGCCCCGTCCCTCAGCCGGATATCCCGCAGCAAATACATCGCCGCCCGGAACGCCGCCGCATCCTCCGGATCGATGTGATATTCGATCGTCACCAGAATCGGCCCGTCGTCCGGCCCCGGCTCATTCGCCAGCGCGTGCCCCTGCCAGTGGTTCGACGGCGTCAAATCCAGGTTCTCCAAATGGCTGATAGGAAAAAGCCGGCTCAAAATCGCGCTCAACACCAGCCCTCCCGCCGCCACGAACAGCGCCACCGTCGCGCTCGAATGGCTCGTGATCTGCCCCCACACGATCGCCCCCAGCGCCGACGATCCCTGCATCACCACCAGATAGATCGCCGAACTCCGCGCCCGCACCCAGTTCGGAAACGCGCTCTGCGAGGCCACGCTGAACGTGTTCAGCCCGCTGATCCACGAGGCCCCGCAAACCACCAGCACCATGCCCATCGGGATCTTCCCCGGCACCAGTGCCACCACCGAAGTCGCCACCGCGGAAACCAGACTCGCCCCTCCCAGCACCTGATCGAACGAAAACCTCGCCCGCAGCTTCCCGAGCACCAGCACCGCCATGCAAATCGCCCCTGCCCCGTAGCAACCCATCATCGCCCCGAAGGTCGATGCACTCCATCCTCTCGAATGAACAATGATCGGCAGCAACACCACCGGTGCCACCGCCGCGAAAATATGCACCCCGCCCCGCAACAGCACCGCCCGCATCGGCCTCGCGTGCCGCACGTAGCGGATCGCCGC
>CAXTTX010000187.1:7278-9903 GCA_964247045.1 uncultured Verrucomicrobiales bacterium
TCCTTCACCTTCGTGCGCGCCGGCCCGAGGAACTTGCGCGGATCGAATTCCTTCGGATTCTCGAACAGCACTTTGCGGATCGCCGCCGTCATCGCGCCTAACATCTGCTCCCGCTGCGCGCTTCGCGGCTCCGCGATGTAATTCCCCCGGCTCATCACCACGATCACCGCCACGAACGAAAGCGCGTTCAACGCGAAAACCGGCGCCGGCCCCAGCGATCCCAGCAACAACCCGCCCGCGATCGGACCCAGCGCCCGCGCGATGTTATAACCCACCCCTCCCAGCGCGATCGCCGGTGCCAATTGCTTCCGCCCCACCACCTCCGGGATCAACGCCTGCCACGCCGGTTGGGTGAATGCCGCCGCCACTCCGAGTTGGAAGGTCGCCAGCAACAACAGCGACTGGCTCAACATTCCATTCCACACCAGCAGCGCCATCCCCGCCGCCGTCAGCAGCGCCCCGATCTGCGCCACCATGATCAGCCGCCGCCGGTTCACCAGGTCCGCCAGCGCCCCCGCCGGCAGCGCGAACAGGAACAGCGGCAGGCTCGACATCGTCTGCATCAGCGAAACCATCGTCGCCGATCCCGTCAGCGTGGTCATCGTCCACACCGCCGCCGTGTCGTTCATCGTCGTCCCGATGTTCGACACGATGTTGCCAAGCCACAGCGCCCGGAACAACGGATTGCGCAGCGGCGATGGCGACGGTTCGGGCATCGCCCTCACCTTGGAAGCGATCTCCTCTCCTGTCCAGCGTCCCGCCCCTTCCACCCCACGCGATCGCGTTAGAAAGGCCGCTTTTCATTGTCTCTCCTCCACCTCCATGCCATCATCGCAACCCTTGATGTCCCCCCTTTTCGAGCATTTACCCCTTTTTCTGGCCCTGCTGGTCCTATGGTTCTTTTTCAAGATCCTCGGCGGAGCATCTTTCAAAGGCTGGCTCGGTGAGTTCATGGTGGGCCACCTTGGCCTTCGGCGTCTCGACTCCCGGCTTTACCGCTCCTTTCGCGATCTTTACTTCGACCGACCGGATGGCAAGGGCACCACCCAGATCGACCACGTGGTGGTTTCTCCCTTCGGCATCTTCGTCATCGAGACCAAAAACTACAGGGGCTGGATCTTCGGTTCGGAAAAACAACCACAGTGGACGCGCCAGAGGTATGGGTCGCGCCATCGTTTCCAGAACCCTCTGCATCAAAATTCGCTCCATGTTTCTGCGCTACGCCAATTTCTGGGCCTGCCGGAGGACCGTTTCCACTCCCTCGTCATGTTCGTTGGCGATGCCCAGGTCAAAACTTCCATGCCGTCGAACGTCATCAATCGCGGCCTCCTTACCTGGATCCACAAGAAACAAACTGTGTGCCTCGATCCCTCCCAGTTGGAATCGATACACCTTCGCCTTGCCGGTCATAAAAAGGCGACCAATGGCCCGAAGGCGAAACGTGCCCACCTGGCATTCCTGAAAAGCCGTCGGGCGTGAAGCCTCGCCCTCGGCACTTTTCTCACTCCGCCAGATCCTCGTTGAAGAAGATCTTGATGAATTTCATCTTCCGCCCCTCGTCATACCCGTGCTCCAGCACCGTATCCGGCTTCTCCGCCAGCGCCGGCTTCAAGCGGATCTCCGCACCCGTATCCAGCTTCATCACCGACTTGATCTTCTTCTTCGCCTTGCTCACGTCCTTCTTCGAAATCTCAAAACGGTCGTCCAGCTTCTGCCCCTGCTCTTCCTCGATCTGGCGGCGGTGCTCCGCGAACTTCTTCTTCGCCTCCGGCGTCTTCAGCACCTCCTCCTCGAATTCCTGCAGGCTGAAATTCTCCTTCTCCTCGAAGTAACTGATCGCCTCCCGCGCGCCGCCCCCGGTGTCCCAAGGCGGCGTCTCATCATCCGCGGATGACGCCGCCGGCTTGTTGTCCTTCTTCTCCTTCTCCAGGAAAGCCACCGCCATGTTGGCATACTTGTTCGTCAAAAACGGACTGTCCGTGATCGGTGAAACCCCCAGAAAATCCCGCACCCAGAACCGCGAATCCGTCCCGCTCCGGTCAAACGTCAGCACATAATACCCCTTCCCTCCCAGGTGGTCGATCACCAGGCAACCCTTGTCGATCTTCTCCGGGTTGATCCCCTGCTCCGTGTGCAGCTCCAGGTCCCCATCCCTCGTCGAAATACTCAGGAAAGGCATCACGCTCTCGGACTTCAGGATGCACAACGCCTGCACCTGCGTCCCGTCCACATCGATGTCCTTCACCAGCGAAATGCACAGGTCCCCCGACTTGATGTTCGGATGGTTCGACTTCGCGTAAAGCCGCTTCGCGATCTCGCAACCCCGCTCTAACAAACCATCCTCCGCCCCGAAGATCGCCGCCACGTGCGAGTTCATCTCATGCTGCTCCAGCGACGAGTGGTGCGTGAACCGGTGCGCCGTTAGATTCTTGAACGGCTTCAGGAAAATTCCCGCCAGCATCTCCTGGTCCTCCTCCTTCACCTTGAAAACCTCCTTGGACGTCTGCAACGGCTCGTCCCTCTGCGGGTGCCCCACCTTCGCAAGTACGAGTCCCGTGGCGGTGGCGGAGGTGAAGCGGATCTTGGCTGACATGAATTGGGCCCGCAACCTACCCGCCCCGCCCC
>CAXTTX010000188.1:0-9901 GCA_964247045.1 uncultured Verrucomicrobiales bacterium
ACAATAGCAGCGAGAACAACAGCTTCACCGGACACACCACGAATTCCTCGTCCTGGTTCGCGAGTGGCGGGGTGCCGCTCGTCTCGGGCGGTGTGCTCAAAACCCGGGAAAGCTCCGCGAAAAGGCAATATGCCGGTCCCGGTCCTGTCGAAGAGGGAACGGGTGGGGTCGCGCGTGACGCGCGCTTCAAGGATCAGGTGATCTATTACAGTTTCCAGATGTGCCGGCGCGCGGGAACGACCTGGAGCGGTGCCAGCAGCTTCGATTTCGGCAACGAACGATTTCTCTTCGGCGTCCCCGGCGCGGCCAACCCGGCGAGCGGACAACGGGAATTTGCCATCCACAATCTAACGGCGGGCCAGCACGCGTATTCGGGAATCCAACCGGTCAACGATCGTGTTTACCACTTGGTCGCGAAGATCGACTGCACCGCCAGAACCGCGGCCCTTTATCTGGATCCCGACCTCTCACTTCCCGAGGCATCCAACACGCCGGTGGCCACCCACACGTTTGCCACCGACTATTGGTCCACCTCCGTCCGTTTCGGTTCCGCGGGGACCGGTGACACGGAGTGGGATCAACTGCGGGTGGCAGCCAACTGGCAGGCCCTCCGGGCGATGCCGCCCCAAGCGCATGACGACGCCTATACCCTCGCGCCCGGCGGAAAGACCCGCCTGCTGGTCACCACCAACGATACGGGCTCCATCAATCCCCACACGGTGACGGTCATGTCCGCCCCCACGCGCGGCACGATCACTCCCGACGGCATCGGCGGGCTGGTCTATCAGCACACGGCCGGTGGCACCGTGCCGGACTCGTTCGTCTATCGGGTTTCCAATGCGGAAGGAGACGTCTTTTCGACGGCAACCGTGCATCTCACCTTCCAGAGCGGCAGCCGATTTGACACAAACTACGTCAACATGCCGGAGAACCGGCCCGCAACTTCCCTGATGGTGGAGGAAGCCCTTCCCGGAGTCACCTTTGATTCACCCCACGGCTTCTGTGCCGTCCCCGGGGACAGCCACAAGCTGTTTGTCACGGAAGGTGACGGACGGGTGTTCCTCATTCCGGACATCGGCGTGGCCGCGCCGCAGAAGGTGAAGATCCTCGACATCACCACCCAGGTGAACCACGACAACAACGAACTGGCGATGAAAGCCATTGCCGTACACCCGTCGTGGGCGACGAATCACTATATTTACGTCACCTACAACACCACCGCCCCTTCCGTCCGGCTATCGCGTTTCACCTGCCAGACTTCTCCGCCGTACACGGTCGTGCCGGGTTCGGAGCAAATCCTGATCGATCAGCCGAATCCCGGGACCTTCCACAACATCGGCGGATGTGTGTTCGGTGCGGATGGCTATCTTTACGTCGGCTTCGGCGATGGCGGCACGCAAGAGGACGGCTATGACAACTCCCAGCACATCGACAAGAACATCTGGTCCTGCATTGCCCGCATCGACGTGGACAAGAAGCCGGGGAACCTGATCCCGACCGACCACGCCAGTATCCCCCGCCCCGGCGGTGGCAGTTCCGGCGAGGCAAACTTCCGTATTCCCGCGGACAATCCATTTGTCGGTGCCACTTCTTTCAACGGGATCACGCTGAATCCTACCAAGGTGCGCACGGAGATGTTCATCTGCGGCCTCAGGAACCCCTGGCAATTTTCCCCGAACGATACCGATGGCAACCACACCGTGGACGAGGTCTGGATCGCGGACGTGGGCCGCTCCAACCGGGAGGAGGTCGGCGCGTACACGGCAGGCCAGAACGCGGGTTGGGCCTGGCGGGAAGGCACACAAGCCGGCATACGCAGCGGACAACTCATCAACGGCGCGGCACAATCCGCAGCCACCCTGACAGAACCGATTTGGGACTACGCCCATGGAGGCGGCCCCTTGGAAGGGGGCTCAATCACCGGCGGCTTCGTCTACCGCGGGACGGAGCTTCCGCAACTGACCGGCAAATACGTGTTCGCCGACTATGTTTCCGGAAACATCTGGTCGCTCGCCCGCACTTCTCCCAGCCCGATCATCCAGCGCATCGGGGGTGAAGTTGCCATCGTCGCGCTGATGGAAAGCCCGGATCACGGGTCGATCCTGCTGCTGGACCGGGGCAACGTGGGGGTCAACCAAGGCACGGGATCCGTGAAGCGTCTCAAGCTCGGAAGCACAGACACCACCTTTCCGGCGACGCTTTCCCAGACAAACTTCTTCTCGGGCTTCAACCCGATGGAGCCGAACCCCGGCGGCATCCCCTACAGCCCCAATCTCAGGTTCTGGTCGGATTTCGCGGAAAAG
This sequence comes from uncultured Verrucomicrobiales bacterium, assembly GCA_964247045.1. Lineage (GTDB taxonomy): Bacteria > Verrucomicrobiota > Verrucomicrobiia > Verrucomicrobiales > Akkermansiaceae > Luteolibacter. The sequence goes on from CAXTTX010000188.1 coordinate 2,304, forward strand.
AAGCGTTGGTTCCTGATCAACGACAGCAGCAAAACCCTCGGCTATTCCTCCACCGGCGCGTGGGACCAGCCACCAGGCACGGTCTTCGTCAAACATTTCGATTACCCGACCCAATGGGAAACCTTTTCCCGGATGATCAATGGGCAAAACATCACCGACCGCCGGCCGACAGCGTCTTCACCGCGGGTGAAACTGGAAACGCGCTTCCTCGTTCGGAACACCAGCGGGGCCTATGGCGTCAGTTACCGGTGGAATGATGGCCAGACGGATGCGCGACTATCGGACGACAGCGGTGAGATCTTCGCAGTACCCATCACGGTTGACGGACAAGCCACCTCCATCGACTGGCGGATTCCCTCCCGGAACGCCTGCATGACCTGCCATACTCCCAACGCGGGCCACGCTCTTTCATTCAATACCCTCCAGCTCAACCACGACGCGGCGCTCGGCGGACAGACGGGAAACCTGATCTCCTTGCTTCAATCGGCAGGTTATCTAACGGGATTCCATGGGGATCCGGCCATGCTGCTGCGGCACGTCCGGCCGGACGAAACGGCCTATTCCCTCGAATCCCGCGTGCGGTCCTATCTCGATGTGAATTGCTCGTATTGCCATCAGCAGGACGGAACCGGAGGCGGCGTGTGGGATGGCCGCAGCCACCTGACCCTCGCACAAACCGGACTGGTCAACGCGTTCCCGGTGGATGCTCCCCTTCATGCCGGCGACCTTCTCGTCAAACCGGGTGAGACGGATCACTCGATCATCTTCAGCCGGATGATCGCCGGCAATGGCTATTCACGGATGCCGCCGCTGGCGACCACGGAGGTGGACCAGGAGGGAGCGCAGATCGTGGCCGACTGGGTATTGTCAGAAGTGTCTCCCCACACGACCTATGCCCAATGGCGTGCCGCCTTGTTCGGGAACACGACATCCCCCGCCGGCTCCCCGGATCACGATGCCGATGGAGACTCCGTTCCCAACCGGCTGGAGTATCTAACGCATACCGACCCCCACGATCCTGCCAGCATCTGGCAGCCAAGCTTCAGGATCGAAGGGGATGAAGCCATCTATAGCTTCACCGGTCTGCCGGACAGGAAAGTCCGTGCCTGGCATTCGCCGAACGTGTCGGACTGGACGCTTTGGAATGTGCCGGGTAATGAAGGATTGCCTCTGTCCAATCAAAGCCAAGGGATGGTGCATGGTCCGGCAACCGCGGGGAAAGACTTCTTCCGGTTCATGATCGAGGAGCGTTAGGTCTCCCCGCTCCGATGCCAACTCCACATCAAGAAGCTGGAATCAATTCCATCCCGGCTTCTCTCGCCAAAATGGTCGCGATGAGCCAGTCAAACCAGATGGCCGGTATCGAACTTCCTTGCACGTATTCCTGTCCCTTGGAGTCCGTGATCAGTTTGTTCGCGGCCTCCAGCTCTTCCCGCGCCTTGCCTGGCATACCCTGCTTGGACCGGATCAGGGAGATGACGGACCTGATGGAAGAACGGCAGGAGTTCTTGATCCCGGTATCGGTGAGCCCACCCTCGCACGCCTCGAGTGCGGCATCCAGATTTCCCGAGCGATATTCATAGAGACCGAGTGAAAGGCCGGCCCAAGCCGGCAGGGGTGCCTTCTTCGGCTCTCCCATCACCTTCACCGCCACCCGCAATCGGACCAAAACCGGGACGTTGGCCCGGGCGATCAGGCAAACCTTGAGCAAATGCTCGGCCTGCAATGCGTTTTTCGGCTCCCAATAGTGTTCCACCACCTCTTCCCGGAAAGCCAGGTAGTCCGCTTCCCGGTAGTCCAGGAGCATCGCCCCGATGGCGATCAAATCCGACCGCTCCAGAACCTTGGCTGGATCATCCAGCCGGTTGGCCTGCATCAGCAATTTGTAGCATTGCACCGCATCGTCCCAACGGGCGTGCGTGGCATTCAAATCCCCGAGCGAGCGGAAAACGGTCGCTGCCTCAAGCGATGGCTCGACGGAGGCAAGGGGAAATTCCTTCCGAAGCGCTTCCGCCTCGTCAGTGCGTCCTTGGTCAAGCAGGAACGCGACCCGCGCGATGCTGGTCCGGGCATCGGCACTGAGCCGCAGCCGCTGTTCTTCTTTCCTTGCGGCCTGGGCTTCGGCGCGAAGCTTCATTTGCTCGGCGAGGGCGGTTCTTTCCCGCTTGTAAAGGATCGTCGAGATCACGAACCCGGCCACGATCGAAAGGGCCAGCAGATTGCCCGCCACAAAGGCGATGCGATTCCTGCGGACGAACTTGCCGAACAGGTAGAACTTGCTCGGCGGCGTTGCCGTCACCGGCTGGTGCATCAGATATCTCTGGATATCCAGAGCCATGCCATTCGCGGTGGGATAACGCCTCGACCGGTCCCGGTCCGTCGCCTTCAGGACGATCCAGTCGAGATCCCCCCGGATCTGCCGGGCCAATTGGGTGGGCGCGGTGCTCCGGGCCGCGGCGGTCTCACCCAGCCGTTTGGCATCGAAGCCGGCCAGAACCTGCGACGGCAGCGGGATCTTCGCGGTCAAAAGGATGCTGCGGATTTTCGAAACGCCGCACGAGGCGAAATCATATCCTTCAAAAGGAGTGCACGAGGCAAGCACCTCGTACAACAGCACCCCGAGGCTATAAATATCGCTCCGTGTGTCGACGTCCCGCCCCGTGAGATCGATTTGTTCCGGACTCATGTAGACCGGTGTGCCGAACAACTGGTCATGGGAAGTTTCGACCAGTTTTGCGAATGCCTGCGGATCGGTCGCTTTCGCGATGCCGAAATCGATGACCTTGGGGGTGTGTTGGCCGTTCGCATCACTCACGAGGATGTTGGACGGCTTGATATCCCGGTGAACCACCCCTTTCAGATGGGCGTGCTGGATCGCGTCGCAAACCTGGATGAACAACTTCAGCCTTTCCCCGATATCCAGACGCATCTCGTCGCAAAACGTCGTGATCCTCTCTCCCTCGACATATTCCATGACGAAGTAAGGCCTGCCCGAAGTCGTGGAACCGGCTTCAAACACCTTCGCGATATTCGGATGATCCATCAGGGCGAGGGCCTGGCGTTCAATCTCGAAGCGGGCGACCACACTCTCCGTGTTCATGCCCAGTCTCACCACCTTGATGGCCACGCGCCGCTGGATGGGTTCTTCCTGCTCCGCCTCGTAGACCACTCCTCCCCCGCCCTCGCCGACCCTGCGGATCAACCGGTAGTTCCCCAGCCGCGTGCCCGGACTCTCCATCTCCAGGCCCGGCAGCGGTTCCGATCCCGGGTGGGAAGTCCACTCCGAGGCCAGATCCAGGGCCACTTCCGTCCGACGCTCCCGGGCATCCAGGAAATAAGCGGCCGCCGATTTCGCGTCCTCGATATACTGGTTCATCTCGTCCTGGGCTTCCGGGTCCGAATGGAAAACCCGGGTGATGAACGCATCGCGCGCCTCTCCTTCTTCCAAGGACAGGGCAACCTCGAGGATCGCGCTGTCGATCTCGTTCAAGGCTTGGGAAGGCAGATTGTCTAACATGCCGCCCCCTGCAGATTGCGAATTAGCCGGTAGAGCTTTGCCTTTGCCAGCATCCATTGCCTTTCCACCGTCCGGACGCTCCATCCGATGGATTTCGCGACCTCCTCATTGCTGAAGCCTCCATAGAACTTGAGCAGGACGATCTTCGCGGAATCCGGGTCCGATTTCTCGAGGATCTTCAGGCATTCATGGATCATGATCAGGTGGTCCTCATTCGTATCCTTCTCCCGGTTCTCGAAAACCGACGGCTGTGGCGTCTTCCGCTTGATGGTCGCCTTGCCGCGGGCCCTCTCCACGAGTATTCGCCTCATGACAATGGCTGCGATCCCGATGAAATGTTCGTTGTTTTTCCAATCGATCCCCTCGTCGGAGGAAATCCTCATCCACGCCTCATGGACCAGCGCGGTGGGCTGGAGGGTTTGATAGCCCGATTCATTCCTCATCTGCGCTGCGGCGAGGCTTCGCAACTCCTTGTAAATTCTTGGCAACAACAGGTCCGCCGATGCCGCTTGGGCACCTCCCAGGGACGTGGTTGGGTCTTTCATTACGGCATCCTTTTTAGGATCAGGACGTTTGTCCTGCAAGTTGATTTTACCGGCCGGCGGATGCCAGGTAGTCCCACGCTTTCCTTGGGATGGGGGAGCTTGGCAAGGGAGGCCCGCAATGCCGGCCGCAGGCCTCCCTCGCACTCGCTCAAGCAGCAATCGGCCCTCCCCATACCCATACGGGAACGGCGACTGATGCTCCCCGTAACCCCTTACGAGACTTTTGGAAAATCCAGGATCAAAAATGAACGGTCCACCCTCGCCCGATGAAGTTGTGGAAGTTGCATTCATGAACAGATGGGCGGGATGATGTTCATCTTCCTGTGGCCCGCGATGCCATTTCCGCGACCCGATGGTCCTCGGGCACCATCTTCATCGCCACGGGCCCGAGGCGGGGATCAGTTCCAGGAACCATGAACACCAGTGTCCTGATCTCCTTGGTATATTGCCAGACAGCGGAATAGAATGCCTTCTCCCGCTGGTCGCGAAAATAGACCTGCACTTCCATGTTCCTGGATTCGCCACCGGGAGTGACTAGCACCGGTAACCACGAGTCCGGGATCTCCACGGCCTTTTTCTCCGCGACGAAAACCAGCTTGCGTCCCGTCGCGTTGATGAACCGGGTGCTTCCCCACGGAAACCCCTCCTCGCCGTCATCTATCAGGTGCAGGCGGATGCCACTCGCCACCCTCTCGTCCGGAAGGACCAGTAGCAGGGGGCGTTTTGAGTTCGCGGGAATCGACAGGGGTTCGCGACATGGCTTTCCATCGGCGGTTTGCTTGCCAAGAACCTCGACGGAAAGCCCCTCCTGCACCGCATCCAGCTGATAGACGCCGGTGCGCTTTGACGGATGCATGGATTCGATGGGTTTGCTTCCCGAGGCGCTGACAAACGCGAGTTTCATCGCCGCGACCTCGCCGTCCCACGCGAGGACACGAACCGGGACCGCCGCGAGCGGCTGCAACAGCCCGGCCACGGCCAGAACCGCGGGATATAACATTCTCGGAAATCGAAAGACGGGAATCATGAACATGACTTCAAGAGGGAGCCTCGCTCCTGTTGAGGAACCGGAAGGAAACGACTTCGAACCTGCGTCCGAAAACCTGGTTGACCGGCTTGAGGGCGGACACCTGGGTGAAAGCCGGGTCCGAGGGATCCACATAGCCGGGAACCCTCTGGACCACCGCTTCACACCACGCGGCGGCAATTACTTTTCCGGCAGCATCCGTGGCCTCGCCGTAACCCCGGACAGTGAACGTGTCCGACCGGGGCGACAGCACGGGAGCAATCGATTGCAACACGTCCGCCTGCGTCAGATAGCCGGGTATCCCGACGCCCGTGTTCGGGATATCGATATTCTTCTTGGAACCGCTGGGGTAGCCATTGGTCCCGAAGGTATCGTAGAGTGCCCCGTCATTCACGCCGCCCTCGTCGATGGCTGTTTGCAACGCCCCCTTGAGACCGAGATCATTGGAGGAATCCACCCTGCGGTTCACGAACTCTCCCAGGGAAAGGAACGGGCCGCGTTTCCTCACCTGCTCGACCATTGCTTCCGCCAGCTTCTCGATATCCGTATCGGAGAGCGACCGGAAGCCGAGCCAGTTGTCGCTGTCTGATCCGATCGGCATCCGGAAGCGGGGAAAGGAGGACCTTCCACCGGAGGGAGCGCTGCCACCGATCACCTTGAAGCTCCTATCGCGGAGACCGGACAACAGGGCTGCCCAGGCTTTCTTGCTGGTGGAATTCACGTTGAACCCACCATCCACCTGGAGATAGGCGGCGAGTTTCAGGCAGCCCTCGGGTTGCAACAGCGAGGACTTGAGTTGCTCGTTGGACTCACCACCGGGGAACAGGCGCATGCGCGAGTTCCTGAGGGGCGACCGCTCGGGATCATCCAGAAAATCCTTGAGCACCCGCTCGTGGCTTCGCGTCACCGTCGCTACCGGCGAGTTCCACACCCCGGGTTCTCCGGTAACCGTGCGCGGCGCCATCTCGGACGAGATTCCGCTGAAATAGAACGAATCGAAAAGTGCTTCGTTGAAGAGGTAGGAGTAGTCATAAACGGGCAGATCATCCTTCCGATCATAGGTCGCCGCTCCGGTGCCGCCCGGCGCCTTCGGGATCTTTTCCGCCGGCGCGTTCCGCTTCACGTAGGCGCTCGCCCAACTGTTCCCAATCTGGTTCGCGGGCGAGAATGCCGTCGCCGACAGGTCCGCGTGCTGGAGCGCGGCGAGCGAAAGGGGCGGTGACTCCGGAATCTCGAAGAACGAAAGCGTGGTCTTTCCGGCCGCGGTATTGGACTCACCATAAAACGCGTTCCTTCCGCCGTTCGCGGTTTCCATGACTTCGTTGAAGGTTGAAACGGACCTCACGACGGTCTCGTAGTGTGGAGCAGACGCAAAGCTCCCGTTCGTGACGTAGCGGTTCACGAAAGCCTGCCGCGGGTTCGTCGTGTAAACCAGGTCCGACCGGCGGTTGCCCGCCACATCCCTGGCCACGCGATGATAGGTCTCAATGACACCGAACGGCGGTCTGGATGCTGCGGCAGCAAGTTCGTCATAGGTCATCCGCGGCGATCTCATGGTGGTGGTCACACCACTCTGGGCATAGTTGACCGTCTGCACGTCACAGACAGCCAATCCCCGGAGATTGTCGCCCGAGTTCGGCGACTTCGCCCGGGTCGCGTCCTCGAGTCCAACCGAGAGAGGGTAGTCACTGCCCGCGTCAGGAATCACCGAGAGTTCAACAGACTCCCCCGAAACCATGGGGCGAGTGAAACCGGCGGAGGCGTTGAGCGCGTTCTTCATGGGCACCACGAGGCCGCTTTTGAAGTTGAAATCATCGACGGATTCCACCGGGCGAAGATAAATCGAACGGTTTTTCATCGTGTTGCCCGTGGTGAAATCGACATCCGAAGTCCCACCGGGTACGAACACGCGCACCTCGCCGGGCTTGAAGCGGATGCTCTGCCCGGCACCGGTGGGAGGCGCCCCCGCCGCCGTGACAAAGGCGTAGAAGTAGGGATCGATGGAGCGCCCGTGGCCGAGTGAGGCGAACTGCGTGTTCAGGATCTGGGAGAAGGAGACGTTTTTCTTTTCCTGCGCCCCGCCGGCACCGGTGAAGGTCCAATCGAGGCGGAAGGGCATGTCCATCCACGGATATGCCGCGGCCCCCTCGATCTCCAAAGCGATGTTATACGGATTCCAAAGCGTGACAATCGGTGTGATGACGAGCCGGACTTCCTTGTCGGCCCCCACTCCGAGGCTCAGGACAAACATCACCCGGTCCATGACCGGTCGGTAGCCGGTCTGGCTGGATTTGGCCCGGGGCGGTGCTCCCGGAGGAAGGGTTGCTCCCGAGGGTTGCCTGAGGGCGACATGGTCCATCCCCCGCTCGAACACGGTCGCTCCCGCATCGGTGGCATACAAGTGGAAAGGCGTCCGGTAGAAGGACCTCAGCGTGTCGAAGGTGGGAACCGCGGCGACCGGAAACTCGAAGCCAGTGCTTGCCGGATTGAACTTCAGATCCACATGCAC
>CAXTTX010000189.1:0-9882 GCA_964247045.1 uncultured Verrucomicrobiales bacterium
CAACCCTGATTTCTCCCATGTCCGATTCACCACAAATGACCACCACGGGTGGCAATCCGATCTCCGACAACCAGAACTCGATCAGCGCCGGCCCACGGGGGCCGTTGCTCTTGCAGGACTATCAGCTCATCGAAAAGCTGGCGCATCAGAACCGCGAGCGCATCCCCGAACGCGTGGTGCATGCGAAGGGCTCCGGTGCTTTCGGCACACTCACCATCACCCACGACATCACGAAATACACGAAGGCATCCGTCTTCGCACAGGTGGGCAAGAAGACGGACATGCTGCTCCGCTTCTCCACCGTGGCCGGCGAACGCGGCGCGGCTGATGCCGAGCGCGATGTCCGCGGCTGGGCGCTGAAGTTCTACACGGATGAGGGCAACTGGGACCTGGTTGGCAACAACACGCCGGTCTTCTTCGTGCGGGATCCGCTGAAGTTCCCGGACTTCATCCACACGCAGAAGCGCCACCCGCGCACGAACATGCGCAGCGCCACCGCCATGTGGGACTTCTGGTCGCTCTCGCCGGAGTCGCTCCACCAGGTGACCATCCTCATGTCCGACCGCGGCCTGCCCATCGGCTACCGCCATACCAATGGCTATGGCTCGCACACCTATTCATTCATCAACGCGGCGGGCGAGCGCTTCTGGGTGAAGTTCCATTTCAAGACCCGCCAAGGCATCAAGACGATGACCAACCGCGAGGGCGAGCAGGTCATCTCCAAGGACCGCGAGTCCTCGCAAAAGGACCTCTACGAGGCCATCGACCAGGGCGACTTCCCGCAATGGGACATGCAGATCCAGATCATGGCGGAAGAGGCTGCGGAGCAGTGCCCCTTCAATCCCTTCGACCTCACCAAGGTATGGCCGCACGCCGACTACCCGGTCATTCCGGTGGGCGTCCTGGAGCTGAACCGCAATCCGGAGAACTACTTCCAGGAAATCGAACAGTCGGCCTTCTCGCCGTCCAACATCGTGCCGGGCATCAGTTTCTCCCCGGACAAGATGTTGCAGGCTCGTATCTTCTCGTATGCGGACGCGCACCGCTATCGCGTCGGCACGTGGTACGAAGCCTTGCCGGTGAACCGCCCCAAGAGCGCGGTGAATACCTATCACATGGATGGCTCGATGAATTTCTTCGAGCCAAAGTCCAGCAATGCCTACTATGAGCCGAATACCATGGGCGGACCCGTTGAGGACGGTCGTTTCGCCGAGCCGCCGCTGAAGATTTCCGGCGACGCGGACCGCTGGAACCACCGCACCGGCAATGACGATTATACCCAGCCGGGTGACCTCTTCCGTTTGATGAGCGAGCATCAGAAACAGCAACTCTTCAGCAACATCGCCGAGGCCATGTTCGGCGTGCCGCAGGAGATCATCGACCGGCAACTCGGTCACTTTGACAAGGCGGACCCGGCTTATGGCGCGGGTGTCCGTGCTGCCCTCAAGAAGCTTGGGGAGGTCAACAACAGCATCTCGACCCAAGAGGAACCCAAGGCCGAACCCGCCGCGGTCTGAAACAAATTTTGCCGATGGGGCCGGGGCCGAAGCGACCGGGGGGGGGAGCTGGGTTGCCCGGGTCCCATCGCAATTCCTTTCAAAAACAACATCACCATGCAGGACAGTTCCGTGATCACACCCGCCGAGGAGGCGCGTTATGCCGAACTCCAGCGGATCGCCTTGGACGCCGCCCGCAAGGGAGACCCGGCATTGCTCGCGCCGATGCTGGAAGCGGGCATGCCCGTGAATCTCGTGGATGAGAAAGGTAACAGCCTGCTGATGCTCGCCTCCTACCACGGTCACGGGAATCTAACGGAAATGCTGCTGGAGCGGGGTGCTTTGCCGGACCAGCGCAATGACCGCAACCAGACGCCGCTGGCCGGAGTTGCTTTCAAGGGTCACCTCGAAATCGCGAGGCTGTTGGTGAAGCATGGCGCCGACCCGGTCGCGGACCAAGGTGGCGGGCGCTATCCGGTGCAGTTCGCGGCCATGTTCGGCCACCCCGAACTCGTGGCGTTCTTCAACTCGCTGGAAGAGGGCGGCAAGCCGTCACCCATGTTGGGAATTCTGGTGGGCTTCACCGGCTGGATCCGCAAACTCGTGGGACTGCTCCGCAATGGCCACTGGAATCCGCCGGTGGTACCCTGAACGGATTTTGCCGTCTTACTTCTTCTCGGCCGCAATGGTCGCATAGGCCAGCGATCCGATCGCCGCGCCGATGATGGGCGCGACCCAGAACAGCCAGAGCTGTTTGATCGCCCACCCTCCCACGAAGATCGCCACGCCCGTGCTGCGTGCCGGATTCACCGAGGTATTCGTCACCGGGATGCTGACCAAATGGATCAAAGTGAGTCCCAGCCCGATCGCCACCGGCGCGAATCCCTTGGGCGCGCGCCCGTCGGTGGCTCCCATGATGATGAAAAGAAACGCGCCCGTCATCACGACCTCCGTCACGAATGCCGCCATTTGCGAATAGCCGCCGGGCGAGTGTTCTCCAAATCCATTCGACGCGAAGCCAGCCGCGACATCGAAGCCCGGTTTGCCACTGGCGATGACATAAAGCGCCGCCGCTCCGGCGATGCCGCCGAGAACCTGTGAAATGATGTATGCCGGCAATTCGGCCGCGGGAAACCGCCCGCCCACGCAGAGGCCCACCGAGACCGCAGGATTCAAATGGCACCCCGAGACATGCCCGATGGCAAAAGCCATGGTCAGCACCGTGAGTCCGAAGGCGAGCGACACGCCCAACAGCCCGATTCCCACGTCCGGAAAGGCGGCGGCCAGCACCGCGCTCCCGCATCCCCCCAACACCAGCCAGAATGTCCCGATAAACTCAGCGGCGTATTTTTTCATGATGATTTTCGTTGGATCTCACAGTCGCAAGGCCGTCTCCGGCCAGTGGGATTGCAATCTGCAATAAAAATCAGATAGATGTAAAGGCGGTTCTTTGCGCGGAATAAGGTGGTAGGGTGGCGCTACCTCGCGCCTGCCTGTGCCCGTCACGATTCCTGGTAAGCTAGTTTCCGGGCATGGCAGGAGATCCAAACATCCCAACCCCTCTTTGCGATTCAGAATCGATGGCTCGTTTCAGCCATGGGAAATCCGGCGACTCTGCATGTGGACAAGCATCCATTCCGCCAGGTCCGCATACAGCGGATAAGAAGTGGTCAGGATGCTGCCGTGACGGGCTCCTTGGATCTCAACTTTTTTCTTTTCCGTCGAACCGGTGAAGGAATCGAACAGCCTGCGGCCACAGGAGAGGGGGGTGACTTGGTCATCCGTGGCGAGGGCGACAATCACCGGCGAATGGACCAGCGGAGCTTTCAGGCAGGGGTTGATGTCCCGCATCATCACGCCGCTTTCCATCCAATAAAGGATCTCCGTGGAAGCCAGCCACGGCTTGGCGATCGTCTCTCCGACATAACTGGCCGCTTGGCATTCCACGGCGGTGGAAAACCGGTCGAAGCTTGCGATGATACACACGGCCCGCCACGGCGCGTCCGGCAGGGCGGCGGCGTGCACGGCGACCGAACCACCCATGGACATGCCCACCAGTCCGGCCGGCTGCGATGGGAAATGGAAATGCCGCGAGGCATCCGCCAGCACGCGGGCTGGCAAGCCGGCCTCATTCACCCCATAGGTCGCGAGGGGCGCGGGATTCTCGCCGTGCGCGGGCAAGTCCGGGATGATGCAGCGGAAACCGGCCGCGCAGAACCTTTCGGCGATGGGCAGGAAGTCCTCCTTGCGGCCGCTTCGCCCGTGGAGGAGGACGAGGTTGCCAATGGACGCGCCAACGGGTGGCAGCCATGTCCCGCGTTTTTTCAGTTCGTCGCGGACGGCTTTCCCGCGCGCGCCCGGCGGAGTCTTCTGAATTGGCGTGCAGACGATGCACGGCGTGCCATCGCTGGCGGTGAAGCTTTGTAACGAAATTCCCCGCGACGGCAGTCCCGCCAGGAATTCCTTGTGATAGTCCATCAGTCCGCGGCGCGGGGGGCTTGCGATGCGGGACGCCCCCCACCAGGTGGCCGCCAGGCAGGGCAGCAGGACCACAAGAACCAGGCAGACCACCAACAGGGAAATCCAGCGGCGGCGGACGAAGCGGAGGAATCGGTGCATGACAACCGCGCCACTCCACCTTTGGCGTGTGGAGCTTTGCGGGGGATTCTGTGAATTCGGTGTGAATTCAGAACCTCGGCCAACCGCCGTCGGTCCAGTTAAGGACGCGGCTGCCCAAGACCGGGACGCCATTGCGCTTCCGGTCGTAGTAATGATAGAACATCAGCGTGTTGCCCTTTTCCTCGATGAAGGACGCATGCCCGGGACCGATCTGGTCGCCTTCGGTTTTCAGCAGCAGCGTCCCGCCACCGGTGGCAAGTTCCTGCCCCTTCATGTCCACATAGGGTCCGGTGATCTTCTTACTTCGCCCGATGCGGATCTCATAGGTGCTGTTCACGCCCTCGCAGCACTTGCCCCAGTTCACAAACAAGTAATACCAATCCTTGTGCTTGAGGATGGCGGAGGCCTCGATCTTCTCGTTCCACGCGAGATGGTGGGGCTCCGGGTCCTTCGGATCCCGCAGACCCGTTTCCGGATCGAGCCGGAGAAGAAAAATACCTTTCCAGAACGAGCCGAAAACCATCCACAGGCTGCCATCATCGTCCGTGAACATTTGCGGGTCGATCGCGTTATACGGGGACTTCTCGTCCGAGCGGACGACAATTCCTCCATCCTTCCACTCATACTTGCGATCCTGTGGATCAAGCGTGGGACTGGTCGCAAGGCCGATGGCAGAGGTCTGCTTGCCGAAGCTGGAAACCGAGTAATAGACCAGGTAACGCTTCCCGATCTTGATCACATCCGGCGCCCACAGATCGCCATTTTGGTTGGGCACCACTTCCCGATGCCAAGCGGGAGCTTCCTTGAAAACCCGCTCGCCCGGGCTCCAGGTTTTCAGATCCTCCGAACGGTGGGTCAAAAGTCCCCTGCCGGTGGAAAAGACATACCAAGCCCTGCCGTCTTTGATGGGTGTCGAGGGGTCATGGAAACGGGGAGCCCGCAGGATATCCCTGTCGCGCGTCCGGGGTTCGGGCGGTTGAGCCGCCGCAGGTGAAAAAAGCGGTGCTGCCAGGCAGGCACAAAAAAGGAGCTTCGCGAGAACTCGTGGCAAATCCATGGGTAGGGTTGCTACGAGCCGCGAAGCCCCGTTTGATCGTCTGAAAATCAGGCGGGTGCTCCGACAGCGCCGGGAATCGGTCCGGGTCCTTCCGGACGGTCCTCTTCGGTCGCCTTCGGCACGGGCTTCTTTTTCAGCTCGTCGGGCACGGGCGGCGGCTTGGGAGCGGATGGCGGGTCACGCATCTCGCCGAAGTCGATGATGTCGCGGATATGCGCCGCATCGAGCGTCTCGAATTCCAGCAGGGCCTTGGCGATGAGTTCCACCTTGTCCCGGCCTTCCGTGAGGATGCGGGTCGCGATGGAGTAGGCATTGTCGATGAAGTGCTTGATCTCCTCGTCGATAATCCGGGCGGTGCTCTCGCTGTAGTTGGCGCGGCGGCCACCCATGTCACCGCGGCCGAGGAAGACCGGTCCGTCGCCCTCGCCGTATTCCACCATGCCGAGCTTGTCGCTCATGCCCCACTCGCAGACCATGGCCCGCGCGAGGTTGGTGGCCTGGCGGATGTCGCCGGAGGCACCGTTGGAAACGTCGTCGCTGTGGAAACCTTCCGCGATCCGGCCACCCATCGTCACGATCAGGTTGGCCAGCGCCTCCTTCTTCTGCGTGGAGTACTTGTCGCCATCCGGCAGATACATCGTGGCACCGAGATAAGGTCCGCGCGGGATGATGGTCACCTTGTGCAGCGGATTGGTATCCGGAATGACCATGTTGAGGTAGGCGTGGCCGGCCTCGTGCCAGGCAGTGCCGGTCTTCTCCTTGTCCGACATGGCAAGGCTGCGGCGTTCACGGCCCCAGCGGACCTTGTCGCGGGCTTCCTCCATCTCGTCGAGCGTCACGGCGGTGAGACCGCGGCGGGCGGCAAGCAAGGCGGCCTCGTTGATGAGATTGGCAAGTTCAGCACCGGAGAACCCGGGAGTGCCACGGGCCACCTTGGAGAGGTCCACGCCTGCCGCGAGTTTGATCTTCTTCACGTGCACGCGCAGAATTTCCTCGCGGCCGTTCACGTCCGGCAGGGAAATGGTCACTTGGCGGTCGAAACGGCCGGGGCGGAGCAGCGCGGGGTCAAGCACGTCCGGACGGTTCGTCGCGGCGATGATGATGACGCCCTCCTGGGTATCGAAGCCGTCCATCTCGACGAGAAGCTGGTTGAGCGTTTGCTCGCGCTCGTCATGACCGCCGCCCATGCCGTGGCCCCGATGGCGACCCACCGCGTCGATTTCATCGATGAAAATGAGGCAAGGCGCGTGCTTGCGGCCTTGCTCGAACATATCGCGCACACGGGAAGCACCCACACCAACGAACATCTCTACGAAGTCCGAACCGGAGATCGAGAAAAAGGGCACGTCCGCCTCACCGGCGATGGCGCGGGCGAGCAGGGTCTTGCCGGTGCCGGGGGAACCGACCATCAGCACGCCCTTGGGGATCGAGCCGCCGAGCTTCTGGAATTTGCGGGGATCGCGCAGGAAATCCACGATCTCAAAAAGCTCTTCCTTGGCCTCTTGGATGCCGGCGACATCCTTGAAGGTGACCTTGTTGCGGTCCATCGTCAGCAGGCGGGCCTTGCTCTTGCCGAAAGACATCGCGCCGCGGCCGGCGGACTTCATTTGCTGGCGGAAGACAAAGAACAGCACACCCATGATGAGCAGCAGCGGCAGGAACATCGTCAACGCGCCGCTGAGATAGTCCTTCTTGCGGATATACACGGCCTTGTCCTTGAGAAGGTTCCTGAGGTCGTCGCCTTGGATTGCCATGGAGACGGGAACCGTGAAGGCGACCGCGTTCCCATACTTGCCGTCTACCGGCTGGTTAGGCGTCAAGGGAACATCCTTGCGGCTTCCGATAATGACCGCGTCCTGCGTGCCCGGCGTGGTGACCACACGCAAAGGGTTGGTGGCATCTTCTGCCTCAACAAGTCCGCTGGCGTAGTACTTGCGGAAATCCGCAAACGAAATCACCTCCGCGTTATCCGCCGGAACGGCGGGTTTTTCCACTTCTTCGGTGGTGGCAATGCCTTCTTTCTGAAAGCGGATGGAATCGCCGAGCAGATCTTTGATCTCGTCTTTCTGGAGGCCCAGGTTGACTTGGACTTGAAAAGGCTTTTTCTGAACCGCCTTGTCAGGCTGGACAACCGGAGGCGTTACCCAACCACTGATGTTGGCGTCGTAAGACGTGTCGGTGGTAATCACTTCCAAGGGCTGTTTGGACGCATCGACGACAACGCGTTTCTGGTCCCAGGCCTGCCGGAACTCAGACCACGTCATCTGCTTGACCGCCTTGTTGGTGATCGGATTGAAAAAGGCCACGCCAAGGATCACCGTCGCGACGCTGAGCAGCACGAGCAGCCGCCAGTTGAAACCATTGGTGTCGCCCGGCCCGCGATTGGAGCCATTGGACGGAGGAGTTGAGTTCGGTGAGTCTGACATGACAGCAAGAAGACACCCTGGCGGAAAGGCCGCGCGCGGCCACGGGGGCGCGCTGGATGCCGTTTGGGACTAAGGGAGGATACCTTACGGGGGTGAAAAGCAAATCCCTTTTTTGCGTGGGTCTTGCGGGCTGCGGCACGGTCTGCCTAGAAAGCACGCGTGGATTCACCCCTGCCTCCGAAAGACCCCCGGCAAGCCCTCTCCCGCCGCTTGCGGGCCTTGAGCTGGCTCCGGGCGATTCCCGGGGTGGGCCGCTTGCGGGCCTTGCGCCCGGGGGCGGATGCCCACGTCGGCGTGCTGGTCGATGCCTTCGCCGCCTTTGCCACGCTTGACGACGAATTGAGCGCCTTGGAGGCGGATCTGATCCTCGACATGCTCCGGAGCGCCTTTCCGGAGGTCGACCATGGCTGGCTGGGCAAGCGCCTCCAGCGGGCGGTGCGGAATCCGCGGCCCCTCCAAGGACTCGCCATGGAGTTGAAGGACAGCTTCGACGACGCGGGAAAACTCGCCCTGGGGCTGCAATTGTTCACGCTCGTGGACGCCGCCGGGCGCTCGGAGCGGAACCGGGCGAGTTACGAGGTTTTCATGCGCCGGCTCGGCCGCCCGGACTACGGGGTCGCGATCCTGAAGGAGATGCGGGGAGACGCCGGGGAACCGGTGGACGGGGAATTGCCCTTCGAGCGGCTCGTTTTCGGCAGGGATGGTGCGGACGTCCTGCTTCCACCCGCCGCAAGCGACCACGAATTCCGGGTCTACCGGGCGGGCGATCTGGTGCTGGTCCGGAACACCGGTAATGCCCCGCTGTGGATCCGGGGGCGCTCGGTCGAAACGGGTTCCTTCCTCCGCATGCGGGAGCGCCAACCGCTGGTGGTTCCCGGGTGGACCTTAAGTCATGAAGACCTGATGTTCTTCCTGGACGTGAAACGCACGGGCAACACCCCGGCAATCTATCTGGAGGGCGGCGGGGCCAGCCTCACCGCCGAGCGCACGCGGAGCCGGCACAGCGCCTTGCGCGTGAGCTTCGGCCTGCAGGCGGAGGTCACCGCCTTGCGCGACACGGATCTCCACGCCGGCAGCAAAGGGCCGCTGAAAAAAGGCGATGTCATCGTTTGTCGGAACCACGAGCGGCTGGGCGACAGCACGGGGATCAGTCTTTCCATCAATGAACTGCGGCGAAAGGCGACCCAGTCCGGCAGGCGCTTCCGGCTCGCCGGGGATCGCCAGGAATACCTCGTCTCCAACGACGCCGCATCGATTTCACAAGGAGACCTTCTCCTCGGCCCCAAGCTCTCGCCAAAAACCGTCCTGCACATCCGCTTCGACGAGCAACGCGCCGAAGGCGAACTGGAAATCCGGGAAAGCCACGGCACCATCCTCGTGGACGGCCTCCCGGTTCGCACCACGGCGACGCTTCACGATGGCTCGCTGATCCGCCTCTCCGGCAGCCAGGCGGTGCGCTGCCGGTTCAGCGAGGGCTTCCTCGACGAGGAGCGGACCCTGATCGAGTCGCTCCAGGTGGAGGACCTGATCCATGATTTCGGGCCGGATTCGCGGGCACTGGACCACATCAACTTCAGCGTGAAGCGCGGCGAGATGCTCTGCATCATCGGTCCCAGCGGCAGCGGAAAGAGCACGCTGCTCGCCGTCCTGTCCGGCCAACGCGAGCCGACCCGCGGTAAGGTGAAGCTCAACGGCATCCCGTTGTACGAAAGGCGCGAACAACTGGTGCCCTTCATTGCCCACATGCCCCAGGAAGAGGCGCTCAGTCCCCAGCTCACCGTGCGGGAACACCTGCGCCACTCGGTGACCATCCGCCGGCCCGCCCTGTCGCTCGCCGAGATCGAGCGCCGCGTTGACAGCATGCTGGCGGAACTGGGCCTGCAATCGATCGCGCGTCGGCGCGTCGGTTCTCCGGGCGACAAGACGATTTCCGGCGGGGAGCGCAGCAGGCTCAACCTGGGGGTGGATCTTGGCAGCCGCGCCGAGGTGTTCCTTTTCGACGAGCCGATCTCCGGCCTTTCCTCCAAGGACTCCGAGCATGTCGCGGAAACCCTGCGCTCCCTGGCGCGGGAAAAGATTGTCATCGCCTCCCTGCACCGTCCCGGCGCCCCCGTGCTCCGGCTCTTCGACAAGGTGCTCTTGTTGGATAGCGGCGGGCGCCTTGCTTACTTTGGCACGCCGGCGGAAATGGTCGGCTATTTCCGCGATGCCTGCGAGGAGCTTTCGATTTCACATCCCTCCGTCACCGCGCAGTCGCCGCTGGGCGCGGACTTCGTCTTCGACG
>CAXTTX010000190.1:0-9866 GCA_964247045.1 uncultured Verrucomicrobiales bacterium
GGAATCTACGTCGTTGGCCTGGACACCCACGTCGCCTTCCTCGTCGTCACTCCCGACAGCTTCCGCTTCATCCACTCCTCCGGCTCAAGCCCGTGGTGCGTCGTCGATGAAAGCCGCGACCAGGCCGCCGTCCTCCAGCGTTCGAACTGGCGCATGTTCGGCAATCTCACGGCCGATCCCGCCGTCCTCCGCCGCTGGCTCCGCGCCGAGAAAATCGCGGTAAAGGGCGCCTGAAACGGCTGTCGCGAAACTCGTTTTTCATAATCCGTTTTAGAAGAAGCGCGCTACCACGGCAAAAAAGATTTTTCGCAGGACAGATCTTGCATCCTGACCCTCTTCAAATCCGTGCGATCAGTAAAATCTGTCAATCCATGGTTAAATAAGTACTGGCCGCGAGCAGGTTGGGAAATTTTTTGAGCTGGGATTTCATTTCTCGAAAGCCTCGGGAGTGGCAATCCCCGACGGCGCTCTCGCGGCCACAGGTTCTCGCCCGGAAAAAATAAAGAATTCCCGTTCGGTTTTCCGGGGCCGTGACGAATACCCTGTGAAAATCATGACACCACCGGACCACGAGCTTCTGGAAAAATTCCGCACAGGGGGGCATGAACCCTCGTTCACGGAGTTGGTGAACCGCCACATCGGCCTGGTTCACTCCGCCGCCCTGCGGATCACCTGCCAGCCCGCCCTGGCCCAGGAAGTCTCCCAGTCCGTCTTCACCAAACTCGCCCGTCTCGGCTCTCCTCTCAAGGGGGGCCTCACGCTGGTCACTTGGCTCCATCAGACCACGCGGTCCACCGCCATCGATCTCGTCCGTGCGGAAAGCCGGCGCAGGAAACGCGAGGAAATCGCAGCTTCACTTGCCACCATGTCCGAAACACCCGTCCCGTGGGAGCACATTTCGCCCGTGCTCGATGAAGTCATCGACCGGCTCTCTCCGGATGAGCGCCATGTGGTGCTCAGCCGCTACTTCGAGGGCCAATCCCACGCGGAACTCGCCCGCTCGCTCGGACTCTCCGAGGACGCCACGCGCATGCGCGTGAACCGGGCCTTGGAGAAAATCCGAACCCTTCTTCACAAGCGGGGCATCACCACCACCGCTTCCGCCCTTTCCTTGGCACTTCCGGCCCAGGCCATGACGGCCGTGCCGTCGGGTCTCGCCGCCAGCATCACCACCACCGCCCTCGCCGCCTCCGCCGCACCCGTCTCAATCATTACCATAGGAATCATCACCATGACTAAAAAGACTGCCCTCGCTGCCTCCGCCGCCCTCCTCATCGCGGGAGCCGGCACCGTTGTTTACATCGCCTCCAGTTCCGATTCGTCCGCCAAGTCGGAACAAGCTGCCTCCAATACCGCCTTGGTTGAATCCAACACCCCTTCCACCGATACTGCGGATTCATCGGTCGCTCGCACCCGTGGCCGCGACCGTTCCGCAGGAGGCCAGGGCCCTGCCGAAGACTTCGGCCTCGTTTCACGCTACGGGGAATCCCGTGTGAAAATGGCCAAACGCATCACCACCCGGGTGATTGGCTTCCTGGGCGACGACGGCTTGGGCGGGTTTATGCCGATGATCGAGCGGCAGGCAAAACAGGAAAACCTCTCCACCCTCTCCGCCGAGCTGAAATTGAGCGATGAACAGAAGGCAAAGGTGGAAGCGCTGATCGACAAGACCAGTGAACAAAAGGCCGCCCAACTCGCCGCCGTGCTGGACTACTTGAAGGCAAATACCCTTCTGCTTTCGGAAACGCTCCTCGCCGGAGACGCCTTCAAGCGGGGCGAGATTTCCGAGCAGGAATACAAGGAGATCGCTAGCCGGCTCGATACCGAAAAGGCGAACTTTGACAATATGCTGGGCATGAACTCCGCCGGAGACGTGGGTGAGTTGATGACAGACCAAGCTTTCGCTTCCGGACTGAAGTCGATTCTGGACCCCTCCCAGATTGCCCTGTTGGAAGAACAGTCTCAATCGCAGGAACAACCGCCTGCCCCTGCCCCTGCCGCTGGCGACGTAACCACCTCGGCGGACATCGGCATGAACCTCGGCGAGGCGGAACTTCTGGAAAGCCTTGACGAGAAGGTGACCTCCATCGCTTCGATGTTCGACGGACTGAAGAAGGTGATGGAGAGCATGAAGGCCATGGAGGCCCTTGAACCAAAAGAAAAATAAGGCGGGCGATTTCCGGATCACAACGGCGGCCGGCCTTCCGCGAAAGCGACGGCTTGGCCGCCGTCTTCCCTGACGGATTCCTCCCCGGGTTGATCTCCCGCATGAAGTTTCGTTTCGCGCCGCCGCTTTCTCCGGAACGGATGCAACATCTGCCCCAGATAACTCCGGGAAATCGGCTCCTGGATCCCGAAGCTCTCCGGCTCGTGCCCCGGACAACGGTAAGTCCCGAAAGCGATATCCATCAGCGGCGAGATGTTCGCGTAGTTACCCGCATCCCGCGCCCGGTCGTGGTGCCAATGATGCAACTCCGGCGCCCCGATGAACCACCGCAACGGCCCGATCGGCAGCCGCACGTTCGAGTGGATGTAAATCGCCCAGATCCCCCGGAAGGCCGCCAGCCCCGCCAGTGTTTCCAGCGGGAACCCCAGCAAAAAGGCCGGCAGGTTGATCAGCCCCATCGTGTAAACCGTGTCGACCGGATGCTCGCGGTGGGCCGCCAGCCAGTCGAGGTGCTCCGCGCTGTGGTGGATCGAATGGAATCTCCACAGGAGCGGCACCCGGTGCTGCAATCGGTGCCCCCAATACACGAAAAGATCACTCAGCAGGATCACTTCCACCGCCTGCAACCACCACGGCTGCCCCGCCACCAAAAGCCGGAACCCGGCAGGAACCACTCCGTCCAGCCATCC
This sequence comes from uncultured Verrucomicrobiales bacterium, assembly GCA_964247045.1. Taxonomy (GTDB): domain Bacteria; phylum Verrucomicrobiota; class Verrucomicrobiia; order Verrucomicrobiales; family Akkermansiaceae; genus Luteolibacter. Next base: position 2,857 of record CAXTTX010000190.1, read on the forward strand.
TCCCAGATTGACCAGCAGCCATAGCACCGCCCCGCTCCACAGCAGGTATTGTCCCAGGAAAAAGCACAGGTCCGTCCACCACTCCGGCCGGAAAAACCGCTGCTCCTTCTTCGCCGGGAAGGCCATCTCCAGCGGCCGGAAAACCAGACACAGGAACACCAGGCTCCCGCCGGTCGATAAGATCCACCCGATCGGATTCATGGCCCGCCCTCCGGCTTTTCGGTCTGCGAAGACTCAGGCTCTTCCCCCTTCTTCGGCACATCCTCAGGCGTGAGGATCGCCCCGATCTTTGAGCTCGGCAGTACTGTCTTCCGGCCTTGGGAGGAAAGAATCTGCACCGGGGCATCTCCAGTGGGCGGGGCGACGTCATCCTTTCTGAGGATCGCGTCGATATTTTTGGAACTGGGAAAAATCGTCTTTCGTGGCGGCGCGGCTGGAGGAGCAGGGTTTTCCTTACGGTTGTTCAGGATCGCGTCGATGTTGTTGCGGTTGATGACTTCATCTCCGGATCTCAGCCCTTTTGAGCTTGGAAGGATGAAATCCGAGCCGGTCCTTCCGCTGGAAGGAAACATCCCGTTGGAACCCGGGCTCTTGGAACTCGGCATCAGCGTCGGTTCCTCCTTTGGCGTTGCCTGTTTTTGCCGGTAGGCCACGAAACAACCACCCAGCAGCAGCGACGAGCAGATCGCCAGGGCCTTTGTCGGCCGGGTTCTATCCATAGGCCGGACGGCATAGCAGAATTCTCCCTCCACCCGCAAGGCGTTCCGGGCCGGGAAACATGGATTTTACACTCGCCACCTCAAGCCCGTGGTGCGCAGTCGTGAGCGAAAGGCCTCTCGCCAACACTCTGAATCCTCCCTGTCCTCCCTGTCTTCTCAACCATCTTCGGGTACTACTCATTGCCAGTAGAAACCCTCTCCGCGTCTTGGTAAAATGCCCGGATGAACCTGCCCCCGTTATCTCCTTCCCCCGTTCCAGAAACCGGCCTCCCCATGCCCAATTTCCGGAGTACAGCCGAAATTGCCTCGAAAAGTTCTTCGCGTCTCCGCAACTCACTCAAAGCTTGGAAGTAATGGCTCATACCGGAAGATGGATTTTCTGGAATCGATGGACAAAAGTGGACATTTTCATCCTCGGAAACGCCCAAAATCTAGGGAAATTCCCTAGATTTTGAGAAGTTCCCGCTCCCGCCCCCCCGCGCCGGGCGTCACCCCAACCCACCCTCGGATATCCCCAATCCATCTTCTCTTGCGCCATCGTGCTTCCGGCCTTCTGATTCCAGACCCTATGAATTCAAAAACCCTTCTGGCACTGTTCGCCACGCTTGGCTCCCTTCACGCCGAGTGGAAGCCCGTCGAAGGCCGCATCATGACCCGATGGGCCAAGGAAGTCACCCCGCTGAACGTCTGGGACGAATACCCCCGGCCCCAACTCGAGCGTGAGAACTGGAAATCCCTCAACGGCCTCTGGGACTATCAAATCACCCCCAAGGACGCCGACCGGCCCTCCTCCTGGGATGGGCAGATCCTCGTCCCCTTCGCACCCGAGTCCGCCCTCTCCGGCGTCGGCAAGCTCGTCACCCCGGAACAAGCCCTCTGGTATCATCGCGTCTTCTCCGCGAAGAAGAACGCTGGCAAACGCCTCCTCCTCCACTTCGAGGGCGTCGATTACCGCTCCACCGTCTATCTGAACGGCAGGGAAATCGGTGGCCACCTCGGCGGCTTCACCCCTTTCTCCTTTGATGTCACCTCCGCCCTCAAGGACGGCGACAACGAACTCGTCGTCCGCGCCTACGATGCCAACGAGGAATATCAACCCACCGGCAAGCAGCGCCTCAAGGCGGAAGGCATCTGGTACACACGCGTCACCGGCATCTGGCAGACCGTCTGGACGGAAGAGGTCAATGACCGCTCCATCGACGATCTCGATTTCACCACCGACATCGACTCCGGCACCATCGGCGTGAAGGCGAAGCTTTCCGGCGCTCCCGTCGCCGGTGAAAAACTCCGCGTCACGGCCTCGCTCAAGGGCGCTGCCGCCGGCACCGGCGAAGGCACCGACGGCCTCTCCATCAAGCTCTCCAACCCACAGCTCTGGTCACCGGACACACCGGACGTCTATGACCTCAAGGTCGAGCTCCTCGACGCCTCCGGCAAGGTCATCGACACCGCCAAATCCTACACCGCCCTCCGCAGCGTCGGCAAAACCAAGGATGCCAATGGCAACTGGCGCTTCACCCTCAACGGCAAGTCCATCTTCCACTGGGGTCCGCTCGACCAGGGCTGGTGGCCGGACGGTCTTCTCACGCCTCCCAGTGAGGAAGCCATGGTCTCGGACATCCAGTACCTCAAGGACGCGGGCTTCAACATGATCCGCAAGCACATCAAGGTTGAGCCACGCCGTTACTACATGCACTGCGACCGCATCGGCATGCTCCTCTGGCAGGACCAGGTCAGCGCCGCCAAGAGCCCTGCCTGGACCCGCATGGCCCCCAATCCCAAGGACGAGATCTTCCCGGAAGGTTCTCAGGAACAGTGGCTCACCGAATACAAGCGCATGGTCGATCACCTGCGCGACGAACCCTGCGTCGTCGTCTGGAGTCCCTTCAACGAGGCCTGGGGCCAGCACAACACCCTGGAAGTCGGCAGGATGGCGGTCGCCTACGACCCCACCCGCCTCATCAACATCGCCTCCGGCGGAAACTTCTGGCCTGTCGGCGATATCGCGGACGAGCACGCCTACCCCGACCCCGGCTTCCCCGTGGGCGATGAACGCTTCAAGGAGTACGTGAAAGTCGTCGGCGAGTTCGGCGGCCACGGCTGGCCGGTGAAGGATCACCTCTGGGAAGTCGGTAAGGACAACTGGGGCTATGGCACCCTGCCGAAGACCTTGGACGAGTGGAAGGAGCGCTACACCCGTTCCATCGATGTCCTCCGCCGTCTCCGTTACCAGGGCATCAGCGCCGGTGTCTACACCCAGACCTCCGACGTGGAATCCGAGATCAACGGCCTCCTCACCTACGACCGCGTCGAGAAGATTCCCGCCTCCTGGCTCAAGTCCGTGCATGAGAAACTTCTCAAGGGTCCCGACCTCGCCACCGTGACCATCCTCGCCCCTTCCTCCGACCATGCCGATGTCGATTGGAAGTACATCACCACCGAGCCCACCCAGGGTTGGCAGTTCGCAGGCTACGACGACCAGTCATGGGCCGTCGGCAAGGGTGGCTTCGGCACCCGCGACACCCCGGGCTCGAAGATCGGCACCGAGTGGAACGGCACGGACCTCTGGCTCCGTCGCGAGTTCAAGATCGCGGCCCGGCCCAAGGGCGAGCTCATCCTCCGCATCAATCATGACGAGGACGCGGAAGTCTTCCTCAATGGCGTCCAGGCCGCCACCCTCGCCGGCCACTCGTCAGGCTACATCCTCGTCGACCTCGGTGAAAAAGGTATCCAGGCCCTCAAGCCCGGCAACAACGTCATGGCCATCCACGTCCGCCAGACCAAAGGCGGCCAATACATCGACGCCGGCCTCACCGACGAAGCCGTCACCCCCTGATGGATACGCTCTCGGATTCACCTCTATCTGTGGCTGGGACGTCCCGTCCCGTTCTTCTTTAGCATTTTCCACGTCTTCTCTTCCCTGGAAACTGAACACTGAAAACTAACAAACTTCATCCCGCGGATGAGTGCGGATTCTCAAACACCTCCTCCACCTTCACCCCGAATGCTCCCGCGATCCGGTAAGCCAGATCCAGCGAGGGCGCATGCTTCTCCGCTTCCAGCGCGATGATCGCCTGTCGCGAAACACCCACCCGCTTCCCCAGTTCCTCCTGCGTCCAGTCCCGTTCCGCCCGCAATACCTTGAGTCGGTTTTTCATCAGTGCGTGGTCCGGATGAATGGTGTCACGATTCCCCACACCGCCCACAGCACGGGCAGCACCATCGCCAGCGGGAAGTGCGGCACCTTCGCGTAGATCTCCACGAACCCCCAGGCGGAAACCAATGCCATCGTGATCCCCGTCGCCACCACGAACCGCTTCGCCGTGATCGCCCGCCTGAATTCATCACTGTCCTGCATCCACCGGATGAACGCCCACAAGTGCCCCGCCACCGGTGCCGCCACGATCAACCCGAATGCCCAGCTCCCCGGCGGCCGGATGTCGTCGAAGGCCCCGAAAATTGCCGCGATGTTCACCGCCATATAGCCGCCCATGAACAGGGCGGTCCGAATCAAATATTTTTTGTCCACGTCGGATTTCATTTTTTTGATAGGTTTGGCTTACAAAATGTAAGTCAAACGTTACACGATCCGATGTTATGTCAACCTTACATTTTAAAATCTCTCTCCACCATCCCGATCCTCGCACCGCCCGCTTTCCAGCACTCCTTCCTCCCCTTCCCTCAACCGTCTCCTCAAATCTTCCACCTTGCTTCCCGCCCTCGCTTGCCCTTTCCTCCGCCCGCATGTCTTCACTCCCGACCGCTGACCTCCTGGCGCTCGACACCGCTGCCTTGAAAAGCCGCCTGTCGAAACTCAGGAGGTATCTTTGACGTCCCTGTCCTCGAAAACGAAATCAACACGCTTGAGGAGGCCATGGGCGCCCCCGAGTTTTGGAACGACTCCGACAAGGCGAAGACCATCAGCTCCAAGGCCGCCGGCCTGAAGAAGAAGCTCGAATCTTTCCTCAAGCTGGAGTCCCGTGTTGCCGATATCGATGAGGGCGTCGCGCTCGCCAAGGAATTCGACGATGCCGATCTCGCCCGCGAGGCCCTCGACAACGCGAAGACCCTGGAGGACGACATTCGCTCCTACGAGCTTCTCACCCTGCTCGACCAGCCCAGCGACATCTCTCCCTGCTTCCTCGTGATCTCCGCCGGTGCCGGTGGCACCGAGGCCTGCGACTGGGCCCAGATGCTCCACCGCATGTACACCCGCTGGGCGGAGCGGAAAGGCTATCAGGTCGAAACCCTCGACTGGCAGGACGGCGACGAAGCGGGCCTCCGCACCGCCACCATCAAAATCACCGGCGACTACGCCTACGGCTTCCTCAAGAACGAGCGGGGCGTCCACCGCCTGGTCCGCATCTCTCCTTTCGACTCGAACGCGAAGCGCCACACCTCCTTCGCCTCGGTCGATGCCACGCCGGAAGTCTCCAAGGAGATCAAGGTGGAGATCATCGACAAGGACATCGAGATCACCACCACCCGTTCCGGCGGCAAGGGCGGCCAGAACGTCAACAAGGTGGAAACCGCCGTCATTCTTCGCCACCTTCCCACCGGCATCCTCATCCGCTCCACCGCGGCACGAACCCAGGGTGCCAACAAGGAACTCGCCTACGAGATCCTCAAGGCCAAGCTCTACACCATCGAAGAAGACAAGCAGAAGGCCGAGGCCGACCGCGCCTACGGTGAAAAGGGCGACGTCTCCTGGGGCAACCAGATCCGGTCCTACGTCTTCCAGCCCTATCAGAAAGTCCTCGACCTCCGCACCGGTGAGGAATCCGGCACCATCCAGGAAGTCATGGACGGCGACATCGACGCCTTCATCGAGGCCAAGCTCCGCGGCAAGGTCCGTGTCAAAGGCGCCAAGGACGACGACGATTGACGGTAGGGCAATGGGAGCGAAGCGGACATGGCGGCCCTGTCTTCTTCCAATCCCGGCCGCAAATCGGCCCTGTTCCGCCGGGAGGCGACTCCTGCCATTGGCCGGCTTTCCCGCTAACAGGTGCCGGATCCTTTCGGACCCCACGGATCCAAGGGGATTTCCGTCGCTTCTTCAAAGCCCGCGGCATCTGTGAATCCCGCGCGCAGAGCCAGGTTCCACATGGCGGTGAGGAACACGGGAAATCCATGGGGCCGGTGGTTCCTGAACTTGAGGCAGCGCTCCCGGTGGGCGCAAAGGATTCCATGCCGCCGCAAGATCTCGGCCTGGCGTTCTAACGGATTCTCCGGAAATGCAACCAGTCCGATGGCCAGCGCGATATCGCGCGAACAGTCCTTTTTGAAGCGTTTCTCTAACTCTTCTACGGTCACCTTGCCCAGCAACACCTCCGCAAACAGCACGGGCTGGAGATGGCCAAGCTTCGCCGCGATGTCGAGCAGGGTTTCCATGGTTCCGGTGCCGACGGTTTCGCAGGCCTTTTGAAACCACTCCCACGCCACTAGCCGCGCGTTTCGCCCGTAGAAATAGCTCAAGGGCTCCGGGAAATCCTCTGAACTCTTGGCAATCTTCCGCATTTGCTCCTCCGCCAGATGATCTTTGAAATGAGTGTGGTGGAAGATCCAGCCAAGTGCCATGCGCAGGCCATGGGTTCCGGTCGCCTGCTCGACCAACGGTGACCAGGCCGGCCTGAAGACCGCCAGCCTCAGGAGATTCAAATGGCTGATCCCTGCTTCCGAGACGACCTGTTGGAATTTTTCCACCGTGTCATCCTCCGCGGGGTCACAGATCGCTATCAGATGAGTGAGGACGGCCCGGTGGGAAATATCCAGGGGCTTCTCCTTGTCGATAAGAAAGTGGTAGCGGTAGATGGAGGGATTGGGAAACTTCGGGCGCGATTTCCCCAAGGCGGTGAACAGCCGCGCCAGCGTTTCGCTGCCCTCCAGTTTCCACATCATCCGGCAGGCGCTGCCCCATTCTCCCTTCTCTTCCCCGCGCGTCATCTGCAGATCCAGGACGCGCTCGCGGATCTGTTGCACCATGCTCACCAACTCCGGCTTCTCGTTTGCAAAGCCCAGCACCGGCCACTCGCCGAAAAACCCTGCCAAGCTGCCCAGGGCCACGATTTGCCAGACGATTTCCCGGGCGCTGGCGATTCCCCGCCGGTAGAAATCGATCGGGGCGAATTGCGCCCCAAACTCATACGTGCGGATACTTGCCGGGTGGCCCGGGCATCGCACGAGCGACCACAGCCGCCGCAGGATCTCATCCGGGCAATCCTGCTGCCGGAGCAGACGCGAGTCCGCCAGGCTGCACCAGAAATTGTTGAGATACTTCCGGGGGTAAGGCAG
>CAXTTX010000191.1:0-9790 GCA_964247045.1 uncultured Verrucomicrobiales bacterium
AGGACGAGGGGGCGCCGGTTTCGCGAGAGGTTTCGCCGTGGGGACAGGGCCGGGCCGGGTGGGAGGTGCCGCCGCAACGGTTCTGGCCGGGGTCAGGTTCAGGGCCGCGAGGCCGGTGGCCACGGCGTGGGCGCAGACGGCACCGGTCCGCTGGTTGTCAGGGCATGGGCAGCGGACGGTCACGTCCGTGGCGGATTTCACCGTTACAGTGGTTCTGAGGGGGCGATTGCCGGAGCGAACGGTTCCTTGCCAGCCGGAAGGGGTTTTCTCGCCGCTGGCCGCCCCGCTTTCGAACAAGGCTTTTCCCTCCTTGAAGGCCTGCCAAGTCGCCGCCGCCCGCAATGTTGCTTCCGTCCACCCGCTCATATCCGGCGCAGTCTTTCCCGATCGAGAGCAGGGTGCAATCCGATTGCCAGCGAAGCCCGATTTTGATGTTAGAAAAAAGGTCCGGTGTTCCTGATATTTTCAGATTTCGCAGCGCTCCCGAAATACCGATATTCACCGGTTATTCACAAGCCCTTGCCGAACGCCTGCCTGTTCAAACAACTGATGGGTTACAACCAACACAAATTACTCATAGTTAACCATATAAGAATCTTGTTCACAACTTGCCCACAAGTGTTCACCAGCCGGAAAGCTGACGAAAAACCGCTTCCGAACGAAATACCCAAGCCTTTCCTAACAATCCAGCTGCTCCCTGGCCTTGATGCAGCAAGGGATTCCGTATAGTCTCCCGCCGCCGGAAATCTTCCCCTGATGCTTCGTCGCGCCCACTTCCCCCCACTGGTCCCGCGTCTGGTTCTCGCCTTGTCCCTTTTGCAAGGCGCGCGAGCCCTTGACGGAGTTTGGACGAATCCGGGCAGCTCAAGCTGGAGCACGGGGTTCAATTGGTCCAATTTCGCTCCGCCGACGGGTGCGGGAGCCAAGGTGAGTTTCCAATCGCCTGCCTCGGCGGGTAGGGTGACGGTGACCTTGGACGGCTCGCGGAAGGTGGGCACGCTGGCCTTTGACAATATTTCCCCGACCCATGAGTGGTCCCTGCGCAGCGGCGGAGGTGGTCCGCTGGTCCTGGACAATCTCACGGGCACCCCGGTGATCCGTGTGAACCAAGGCAGCGCGCTGATCGGCACCCCGATGAACGGGAGCAAGGGATTCGCGAAGGAAGGACAGGGCGTCCTGACGCTGGGGGGCAGCAACGGCTTCGTCGGTCCGGTGGTGGTCAAGGAAGGGACACTGCGCTTCGGGGTGCCGGCGGCTTTTCCGACGGGGCTGAAAATCATGCCTCTGGGCGACTCGATCACCTACGGGTATGACGGCACGAACGCCGGCTACCGGGGCCCGCTTTATAGCCTGCTGAAGCCACTGGCCGCGGACTTTGTCTATGTGGGCTCCTCCCAGGAACGGTCCGGCTTCCTGCCGTCGGAGCAGCGCTACAACGAGGGCCACTCTTCCTACACGCTGCAGGACGCTTCCAACAACCTGGACGGCTTCGACAACGCGCGTTTCCTCCAATACGGCGGCGCGGAGCGGAACGCGAACGGCGGCCACTGGCTCACCGGGGGTGGCGACAGCGGGCGCGGGCCGCTCTATCCGGATGCCATCCTGATGATGCTGGGCACGAACGACCTGACCGCTCCGCAAGGGGTGGATACACGGCTGCACGCCCTGATCGCGAAGATCACCACGCTGCGGCCGCAGGCGAAGCTTCTCGTCGCGAAGATCACCCCGGCCCGCCAATTGCCCGAGGCGGTGGACAGCTACAACGCCATCGTGGAAAGCACCGTGGCATCGTTCAAGGCAGCGGGAGCGGACGTCCATCTCGTGGACTTGTTCCGGGACTTTCCCCTGAACGGGTTGATCGCCGACCAGGTCCATCCGAATGACACCGGCTTCAACTGGATGGCCATCCAGTGGCACGAGGCAATCATCCGCGCCTTTACGCCGGAGAGTGGCTGGTCGCTGGCCACGTCATTTCTCAACCCGATCACCGTTTCCAAGGATGCGGCGCTGGACCTGCACGGCACACAGTCGTCCTCCGGGCGGGTCGTCACCTCGGGGATCGTGGATCTGGGCAACCAAGGGGAGCTGTATTGCCCGACCTTGGAAATCTCCGCCACCGGCTGCCTGCGGGGGGGCGGCCTGGTGGAGGCGGAGGTGATCAACAGCGGCGAGGGCATCGGCACGCCGGGCGGCGAGGTCGCGATCCATGGCAAATTCACCAACAACCGGCGGCTGGATTCCACGAACAGCGCACGTCTGAAGATCGTGGGTGACGTGGTCAACAACGGCATCATCGCGGGCGGGCCGGACCAGATCCCGGTCTTCGGGGGGGCGGTCGTGAACAACGGCATCATCCGCGTGACCGATGGCGCGAGCCTGCAAGTGACGGGCACCTTCGTGAACAACGGCATCCTCGATGTGATGACGGGCAGCCAGGATCTGCCTGAAGATTTCGTGAACAACGGGCTATTGATCGACCGGAGCGCGGTGGCGTTGCATTCCTTCGAAAGCACGCCGGATTTGTTCTGGCTGCGTTTCGAGGGGCGAACGGGGCACAACTATCAGGCGCAGTGTTCGGAATCCATGGAGGATGGGACGTGGACCGACACGGGCGATCCGGTGGAGGGTGTGACGGGCGAGCTGCAGTCGCTGGCGGCACCGCTGGGGCCTCCGGGGGAGAATCTTTTTTACCGGATCAAGGTTTCGCCGTGAGAGCGGGCGTTGTGCCGTTCCGGCCCTAGGTGTTTCCACAGGCTTTTTGCCATCGATTGGCGCGAAGCAGGGCGGCTAAGCTGTGGAAATGCTTCAAATGGAATGGCCGGGGCGGAAAACGGGGCGCTGGATCGCGGGGGTGGCGATGTTCCCGCTACTTGCAGGCGCGGCACCGTTGCGGACGAGCTATCTGACGGTGGATCTGGCTGAGGGGACGCCCGCGTTTTCTGCCTTGCAGGTGGATTCGCTGGGCAAGGGCAAGTTTCCCGGAAATCCGGTGGTCATGAGGAAGGACGCGGCGGCAGAGTGGAAACTGGAAGCGAAGGGCAAAGGACGCTGGGTGTATTCCTCCGCGAGTGGAGGCAGGACGGTCACGGGCTGGACGGTCTCGGTGGAGGGCGGTGAAATCACGCTGCGGTCGCGCCATGCACCGGATGTGGCCGCCGCGGGTTTCGACCTGCTCATCGACCAGAAGCTCAACCACGCCACGCTGTTAGGAAGGCAGGAGGCGGGGACGAACCGGATCGGGCTGCCCTGCCTGCTCCACCTACCGGACCAGGGGAGTCTGGCGGTTTCCGGCGACGGCCTGCCGCTGGTCTATGAGGCGCGCCGCCGCCAGAAGAGCGCGCCGGAAAATTCCGTGCACGTGGTTTTTCCGGCCGCGACGGCGGAGAAGCCCGCGGTGACCTACGTGCTGAAGACCACGGTGATCGCGCCGGACTTGCCGGGCATCGCGGAGAATCCGCGCTACGACGGCTACCGGCGGAATTTCATCAACATCTTCCAGTGGCATCCGCAGCTCCGCACGCTGGCGAACAATTCCTCCAGTGATGTCTGCGGTTTCGTGCTCTATCAGTACGCGGAGGTGGCGGCACGGACGCCGCCACTCGCGCCCGGGCTGACGGCGATGGATCTGATCCGCGCCTCGGTGGACCGTGTGTTGGACGGAGGGCAGGTCGGCTATTCGAAATCGACTTCTTTTCCGGAAGCGGCGCCGTGGGCGGGCAAATACGAGTCTCTGGACCACGCGCCATCGATCCTCTGGGCGGCGAGCCGCTACGCGCTGGCCACCGGCGACGGGGAATGGGCGAAGACGCACTATTCGCAGCTGCGCGAGATTACCGAACGGATGCTGGGGCGGGACCGGGATGGCGACGGGCTGATCGAATACGAGGCACCGGCGAACTCCGGGAGCTGGCCGCCGAAGAACGTCATGCGGCCGGCGAACTGGTGGGACACCGTGGGCTTCGGCCACAAGGACGCGTATTCCAACGCGATCGCGTTTCAGGCGCTAAGGCTGATGGCGGAGCTGGCGGGAACGGTCGGCGAGAAAGAGGACGCGACGCGTTTCCACGAGGCGGCGGGGAAGTTGAAGGTGGCTTACGCGAGGGAACTTTATAACCCGGCCACGGGGCTCATCGCGGGATGGAAAAGCGCGGACGGGCAGCTTCATGATTACGCGTTTCCATTCATCAATGGCATGGCGGTCACCCTGGGACTGGTGGAAGGCGAGCAGGCGCAAACGGTGATGAAGAACCTGGTGGCGGCGTTTGGGACGCATGGCTACCGGCGTTTTGAACTGGGGTTGCCGGGGAACCTGATTCCGATTCGCAAGGCGGATTATGTGGACGGCCCGCCGCGTTTCGGAGGGGGCGTGAAGGAGGATGGGAGCGATGGTTTCCAGACCTACATCAACGGCGGCGCGACGGCGTGCCATGCGTATTGGACGATCAAGGCGCTTTATCAGACGGGGATGACGGCGGAGGCGCGGAAGATTTTCTATCCAATGCTAGCGAGTTACGAGGCAGGGGCATTCCAAGGGGTGGATGGGAATGGCAAATCGCGGGATTGGAAGAATTGGCGTGGCGAGGGGAATGGGTATGAGGGATTTCTGGTGGACGGGTATCTGGCGTTGATCGCGGTGGAGGATGATGTGGGGAAATAGGGATAACTTACAGTCCTGGATTGTGGTGGCTGGACCGATCACGACATGACTTTCATCCAGCGACGGTCATAGACCGCCGCTACAGTTGATAGATCACCTCGGCAACTTGGTCAGGAAGCGGTATTTTCCGGAACCGGTGGAAATGGTGGCGAGGGAGTTCTGATAGACCATGCCATGCACGCCCTTCGCCTGTTTCGCGGGGATGCCATTCTCGGTGACGGCGGTTTCCGTGGTGGCGGGAAGAACGACCTCGGCGCTGCTGTTGGGTGGCACCGTGGTCTCGACGAGGAGGCTGTCCCCTTCCCGCTTCCAGCGGACGGCGACGGTTCCCTGCGGTGTCTCATGGCTGGCCTTCACCCAGTCGAGGCCCGGTGACATCCGGGGCTCGATGCGGATGACCTCAAAGCCGGGTTTCGCGGGGCGGATCCCGGCGAGATTCTGGAAGCACCATGCGGAGATGTCCCCGAACATGATGTGGTTCAGCGAATCCGAACCGTCCCAGTTTTCCCAGAGCGTGGTCGCGCCCTGCTCGATCCAGCGGCCCCAGCTTGGCTCGGTGGTTTGAGTGGCGATGCCGTAGGCGATGTCGTGGCGGCCATTGTCGCTGAGGGCGTGGAGGAGATACTTCGTGCCGAGGATGCCGCAGTCGAGGTGGCCATCGCGGGCCTTCACCGCATCGGCCAAGGTGGTGGCGATGGCATCCCGTTTTCCTTCCGGGACGAGGTCCTGATAGAGCGCGCAGGAGAGCGCGGTCTGGCTGCCATTCGCGTAGCTGCCGGTCTTTTCCTTGAAGAACTCCCGCTGGAAGGACGCGGAGATTTTTTCCGCGAGCTTGGAATAGTTTTCCTCGTCCGCCTTGTTGCCGAGCACGCCGGCGATCTGCGAAAGCAGGAGCGCGTCCCGGTAATAGTAGGCCGTGGAGGTCACGGCCACCGGGGTCTCCGTCTTCACGGGCACCCAATCGCCGAGGCCGATGTCCACGATATGATCCTTCGCCCGCGTGCCGAGGTAGTCCACGTAGCGCTTGAAATTCGGATAATGCCGCGCCAGCAGGTCGGTATCGCCACGCATCTGATAGACCGCCCACGGGATGAGGATATACGCGGAGTCCCAAGCCGGTCCATTGCCCCAGGAATAGCCCCAGCCCGCGGTCGGGATGATGCCGGGCAGTTCACCGCTGGAGCGTTGTTCGTCTTGGAAATCCGCCATCCACTTGGTGTAGCCGGACTCCGCGGCGAAGTTGTACAAACCCGTCTCCACGGCAAGGTGCGCGTCGCCGGTCCAGCCGTTTTTCTCGCGGTGCGGGCAATCCGTCGGGTGGCCGTGGAAATTGTTCAGGAATGACCAGCGCGTCGCCTGCTGGATCTTTTCAAGAAGCTCGCTGGAGCAGGTGAACTCGCCCGCGCTGGCCAAGTCCGTGTGTTCCACCACCGCCTCCAGCGTGTCGAGGGTCGGTTTGCCGGGCAGGCCGCGAACTTCCACATACTGGAAGCCATGATACATGAAACGCGCCTGCCACACTTCTTCCGCCTGGCCTTTCAGGATGTAGCGGTCCGTCTGGAACTCGCCGCGGTAGGTGTGGCGCTTGATCTGGGTCTGGTCGAGCGAGCCGTCCTTGTTGAGCTTTTCCCCGTAGGCCAGCGTTACCTCGGTGCCCGCCGCACCGCGCACGTGGAGGCGCGCGACACCGGCGATGTTCTGCGGGAAATGAAACACGAACACGCCGGGCTTCGGCTCGGTGAACTTCAGCGGGCGGAAACTGCCCGTCGCGCGGATGGGCGGCATCACCTGTGCTGAGAGTTGTCCCGGCGGGGACTTCACCACGGAGACCGGTTGCCAGTTTGCGTCGCGGAAACCGGCGCGGTTCCAGCCCGGCATCTCGCGGCGGGCATCGTAGGTTTCGCCTAACAACAGTTCGTCGCAGCGGATCGGTCCTTCGGCGGATTTCCACGAGCTGTCGGAAACCACCGTCTCTTTGCTATCGTCCGCGTATTCGATTTCCAGTTGCGCGCGCAACATCGGGTCCGCGCGCCACGCCGCCTTGTCGAAATTCCACGCAGCCTTCGCGTTCACGTTGAGCCAGCCGTTGCCGAGGATCGCACCGATCACGTTCTCTCCGGGCTTGAGCCGTTCCGTCACATCGTGGGTCACGTAGAGACGGCGCTTGTCATAGCGGGTGAAGGCCGGGTCGAGCACGTGGTCGCCGACTTTGCCGCCATTCAGCGAAACCTCGTGATAACCGAGGCCGCAGACATGCAGGGTGGCGCGTTTCACGGGCTTTGAGATCGTGAAGGGCTTGCGGAAAAAAGGAGCTGCGAGGCCGGGCTGCGGCGCGTCGCCACGTTTCGTCCACGGAGCGATGCCGTAGTTGCCCAGCGATTTCACGGGAGACCAGCCGCGACCCGTTCCGCCGGGCGAATCCCAGTTGCCCGCCACCTCGTCGCTGGCGAGCCAACCCTTGCCGCTGCCCCCGGCGATTTCCGAGCCATCGTCCAGCTTCAACACATGGCGGCCGATCCATCCCGCGGGCGAGTCTTCCGTGTTCATCACCTCCAGCGCCAGCGCGTTCGTGCCGGGGCGGAGACATTCCGTTAGATCGACGGCCGCCGGTCCGTCGTCGAGTTCGCCCTTGGCGCAGGACTTGCCATTCACCCGCAGTTCGAAACGGTTGTCCGCCAGCAGGACCATTTTCGCGGACACGAGCTTGCGGCCAGCAGGAATGGTCAGGGTGGAGCGGAACCAGCGTTTTCCCTTCGGCGCGGAGGAAACGGGGTTGCCAGATTTTTCGGGATACCAGACCCACTGCTCACCCGCGAGAGAGGGCCAGTCCTCCGTGTTCCCCTCGCCGCCGCGGGAGATCCACGTGCCCTGCCAATCCTTCTGCGCCAGCAGGCCCATCGTCCAGCACGCCGGGGCACTCCATGGGGAAGCCTTGTCGTCCTGATCCCACACACGCACCGCCCAGTAATAGCGTCCGCTGGATACGAGCGGTTTTCCGGCGTAGTGAATGTAGCGGTTTATTCCGCCGGCCATCTTGCCGCTGTCCCAGAGGGTTCCCTTCCCCGCCGCGAGTGCCGTGGGATCTTCGCCGACGAGAACCTGCCAGGCCGTCTGCCGCAGGTCGCGCGCGTCCGCCTGCACGGCGGAGAATTGCCAGCCAAGACGCGGGTCGGTGCGGTCGATGCCCAGCGGGTTCTCCAGGCTTTCCACCGTCAGCTTCGCCGGGAGAAGAGATTGGCCATGGAGTGCCGCCTGCGCCAAGGCGAGCATGAGGAAAAGGGCCGGGGCGGGGCGGGTGAAAATAAATCGGATCACTTCCACCAGTTTCATCGGAAACCCTCATCAGGAACAACTAGGTATATCTCTAGTCACCCGGAAGAGGGATTGGCGCGGCAACACTTCCCCCCGGACACGAAAAAACCGCCGGGGTCACCGGCGGTTTTCGATAAAGCTAAACGGTCTTGCCGTCGCGAACGGGCGAAATTATTCGCCGTGGGGGCCACCAGGACCGCCTGGGCCGCCTGGGCCGCCCGGGCCGCCGGGTCCACCTTCCATGCCCGGCATCTGGAATGGCATGCCGCCCTGGGGTTCCGGGGCGTCCTCGATTTTCACAAGGTTCAGTTCGAAAACGAGCGCGCTGTTCGGTCCGATCTCCGGGCTGCGGCGTTGCTCGCCGTAGGCCAGGTTGCTGGGGATGAAAAGTTTCCACTTCGCGCCGACCGGCATGGTGGTGAGCGCTTCCTTGAAGCCGGGGACCACTTGCAGGGTCATCGGCACCGGGTCACCTTCCGGGGATTGGTCGAAGACCTTGCCGTCGATGAGCGTGCCCTTGTAATGGACGAGGAATTGCTTGCCGGCTTCCTCGCCTTCCTTGCTTTCCTTGGGAGCGACGTATTTCTCGGTGCCGCCCTTTTCGATGACTTCATACTGGAGGCCGCTGGAGGTGGTTGTGACTTCCTTGCGCTTGCCGTTCTCCTCGAGGAATTTCTTGCCCGCTTCGAGGTTCGCCGCGGCGACTTCCTTCTCGCGGTTCTGGAGCATTTCGCCCAGCGCTTCCATCGCGGCTTGCAGCTTGGTTTCCTCCAGCTCGGGCTTGTCGCCCTTCACGCCGGTCATGAAGCCCTTGAGGAAATTCGTGGACTCCAGGTCGTCCGCCTTCACGCCGTATTGGCCGAAGTTGCGGGCGAAATCCTGACCCGTGCGGAAGCCAAGCGCGTAGGACGAGTCCGCCTTGATGACGGCGGGGTCCAGTTTCGGCTTGGGAGCAGCGGCAGGCACCTCGATGGCCGGGGTGGTGGCTTCCTCTTTGGCCGGGGGTGCGGCGGGCGCGGCGGCAGGCTGGGCGTGGGTGGTGGCGATGAGACCAAGGGCCAGCGCGCCAGGAATGAATTTACGGGTCATGAATGGATTGTTGGTGAAAGAGCGCGAAAAATAGGCGGCGGATCGTCCCCTGTCGAGAACGGGTTTTCGGCCGGGTTTTCCGGTCGATCCCGCCCCCTTGGGCCTTGCCCGGCGGGGAGTTCCCGCCAATCCTGCGGCCATGAATCGCGAGGAACTGCCGCTGGACCGACAACTGCGCCAGGAAATCCTGTTCGCCCGGGAGCGCGTCTACCGCTTCGGGCAGCCGACCCCGCTGGAACGGCTGAATTTGCCCGGACCGGGACCGGAAATCTGGGTGAAACGCGAGGATCTCTCCCCGGTGAAGGCCTACAAATGGCGCGGTGCCTGCAACCGCATGGCGATCCTGACGCCCGCAGAGGCCCGCCGCGGGGTCGTCACCGCCTCCGCGGGAAACCACGCCCAAGGGGTGGCGCTGGCCGCCCGCACGCTGGGCATCAAGGCGCGGGTTTACATGCCCCGCTCCACCCCCAAGGTGAAACAGAATGCCGTCCTCCACCACGGCGGCGAAATGGTGGAAATCCACCTCGCGGGCGATAGCTACGACGAGGCGGTCTCAGCGGCGCGCGCGGACGAGACGGCCAGCGGCGCGGTCTATGTCCACGCCTATGACGATCTCCAGGTGATGGCCGGCCAAGGCACGCTGGCGGACGAGGTGGTGCTCTCCGGGCACGGTCCTTTCGATGCTGCCTATCTCCAGATCGGGGGCGGCGGCATGGCGGCGGGGGCTTCCAC
>CAXTTX010000192.1:0-4013 GCA_964247045.1 uncultured Verrucomicrobiales bacterium
TGCTTCCTCGAGCAAGGCTTCGTGAAGGATCCGGACACGACCGTCACCAAGCTCCTCGAAACGAAGGGCAAGGAAGTCGGCGACACGCTCACCGTGACGCGCTTCGTCCGCTTCGGCCTCGGCGAATAAGGCTCACCCCTTTCATGACAGGCGCCCGGTCCCCCTCAAGGGGCCGGGCGTTTTGTTTTCCGCCGATCTGGGCCGGGATCCACCCCATTGGCGGATTAGTTGGGAATTCGCCAATCCCAATTCCATGAACCCCATTCCTCTTCTCCAATTCCTCGCGCTCGCTTCTTTCGGCGCGCTGGCCCTCTGCGCCGCCGCCCCGGTCGCCGTCGCCATCGAACCCGCGAAGGACGGCAACCTGCTTTCCGTTGGCGAGACGAAGCGCTTCGCCGAAGACCTGAAAATCACCTTCCTCGCCCTCAAGAAGGACACCCGCTGCCCCATCAATGCCAAATGCCTGTCCGCGGGCGACGCAGTCGCCGTGCTGCGGATCAAGGCCGGTGACAAACCGGCGAAGAACTACAACCTTCATCTCAACGGCAAGAAGAGCCACATCCAGGTGGATCCCACCAGCCCGGGAGATCCCTTCAAATTTTACAGCATCAGCATCGCACGCCTCACGCCGGACCGCATCGCGGGTGAAAAGATCCAACAAAGCGACTACCGCCTGAAACTCTCGTTGGCCACCGCCATCGAGTGACCGCTCGCGAATCCAACCCCTCTCCCGATTCCACACCAAAACCAAGCCTCCCCATCCCATGAATCGTCGAAACCTCCTCCGCAACCTCGCCCTCGTCGCCCTGGCCTCCGCCACCGCGCTCTTCTCCACCACCGCGGCGTCCGCTGCATCGGATGACAGCGGCTCCCTCTCCGTGGGCGAAACCTACCGTCCTTACGAGGATCTCAAGATCACCTTCCTTGCCGTCACCAACGAAAGCCGCTGCCCCATCAACGCGCTGTGCATTTCGGCCGGCAACGCTGAAATCATGATCCGGGTAAAGGCAGGCAAACAGCCCGCGAAAAACTACAAGCTCAACACGAACCGCAAGCCGCTCTACCAGGTCATCCCTATCGTTTACCCGGAAGGCATGGCCGGCATCCCCAAGTCCTATGTCCTCAGCATTGGCGAACTCAGCCCCCTTCCCTTCGCTGGCAAGAAGACGAAGCTATCCGACTACCGCCTCAAGCTCGCCATTCAGGTCGCCCAATAAGACCGGCCAGAAATCGGCACCTTTCCATCAGCCGCCACGGGAGCCATCCCGCGGCGGCTTTTTCGTTTCCAGCCACACGCCACCATCCCGGTCACGTTGGACCACCACGCCCAGAGATCTCACTCCATCTTCGAGCCATCTTCACCTGAACCGCTTCCCGCATTCAGGATCTTCCTCACCTCGGCGATCGCCTCGTTCACCGGCTTGGGAGCCATCTCCATGATGTTCATCGGATTGGCGCTATCCTTCCACCAGTCCACCTTGCCACCGGTAACCGGCCGCAGGGAATTTTGCCAGTTGGCTCCCGCCCACAGCTCGCCGTCCCTTTTGAAGAAGGCGATGTAGCGCCCCTTTTTCAGGGTGCATTGTGCGCAGATGAAATGCTCGCCACCATACATCACCAAGCTATCCGGAAGAGTCCCCTTCAGCGTCTCGATGACCTTCACCTTGGCGGCCTGACTATAGAAGTCCTCTCTTTTGGGTTTGGAAAAAGGATCCATCCCGGGAACCTTTCGCGGCTCTTCCATCTCGATGATCGCGATCGCCACCGCATTCCGCACCATATCTGCCTTTTTGAAGAAGACGGCTGCTCCGAACCCCGGCAGGACAGCCAGGAGGTGAAGGCTCAGGATCGCGAGAGGCCATCTCATTGGAATAAACTGGAAGAATACCATCGAGATGTCGAGGAGCTTCACCCTCATTCATCCGCGGGTGAAATGCGGCTCCCGTGGCGGCTGCCACCCAGCCCCCCCCAGACACCACCGCCCTTCCGAGCCTTTAGATGGGAAATCCGGGCGCAAATTCCTACCAGACGTGATCCGCCGATTGGCCCTGGCAACCCTTCTTTCAATAAACCCCCTTTCGGCAGGTTCCGGACTATGACCCTGCGCATCAAAAACTGACTTCCGGCAATTCGGCGCGGACCTGTCCAATATTTAACATATGTAAACATCCCCTCCTCCCCTATCACGGTATTTACAACGCCCGCCGGACCCTTCCAGATTCGGCTTGCAAGCCGGTCACCCACACCGTAAGTACTCGCTGCACAGCTTCTGACGAAAGAAAGGAGTGGGTCTCGCACCCACTCTTTTGCGTCTCCGGACGTCTCACCCGAAGCCGCAAAACGATCTCCCGTTCTCCAAGCCAGCCATGACCAACGACATCGTCGCCCTCATCGAATACTACGAAAAGGAAAAAGGCATCGACCGCGACAAGGTCGTTGCCGCGCTCGAGTTCGCTTTCATTTCCGCCTACCGCAAGATGGTTCCCGGTGCCGACGCGATCGAAACCCTCCGTGCCGACGTGAACACCAAGAAGGGCGAGACCCGCATCTTCGCCTCCCTCACCGTCGTCACCGATGAGGAGTATTCGGACAAATTCAACGAGGTTCCCCTTTCCACCGCCGTCAAGAAAGCCGCGGAAGCCCAGCCCGGCGACACCCAGGAATTCAACGTCACCCCCAAGGACTTCGGCCGCATCGCCGTCCAGACCGCCAAGCAGACCATGATGCAGCGCCTCCGCCAGGCGGAGAAGGAAATGATCTACGAGGAGTTCAAGGACCGCGCCGGTGACGTCGTGTCCGGCACCGTCCGCCGCTTCGAGCGCAACGACGTGATGATCGACCTCGGCAAGTTCGAGGGCATCATGCCAAACCGCGAGCGCGTGCAGGGCGAGGACTACAACATCGGCGACCGCATCCGCGCCTACGTCCTCGCCGTCGAGAACGAAGGCCGCGGCCCGGAAATCATCCTTTCCCGCAGCCACCCGAATTTCGTCCGCCGCCTGTTCGAGGCGGAGGTCAATGAAATCTCCGACCACACCGTCGAGATCCGCGGCATCGCCCGCGAGGCCGGCTTCCGCACCAAGGTCGCCGTCTGGAGCAGCGACCCGAAGGTCGATCCCGTCGGCGCCTGCGTCGGCATGCGCGGTGCACGCGTGAAGAACATCGTCCGCGAGCTCAACAACGAGAAGGTGGACATCATCCGCTGGAGCGACGATCCGAAGGAACTCGTCCGCGAGGCCCTCAAACCCGCCGAACTCCGCTCCATCACCATCGATGAAACCGCCAAGGTCGTCCACGTCACCGTGGATGAGGCGGACCTCAGCAAGGCCATCGGCCGCAAGGGCCAGAACGCCCGCCTTTCCTCCCGCCTCATGGGCTGGGACGTCCAGGTCCGCCGCGACGAGTCGAAGGAAGAACAATTCAAGGAAAAGCTCGGTGGCGCCGCCCACACCCTCGGCGAACAACTCGGCATCAGCGACGAACTCGCGAACAAGCTCACCCTCGCCGGCGGCTTCAACCCCGAGATGGTCGTGGACATGCCCGCCGACTACATTGCCGCCGCCCTGGAAGTCACCGAGGAAGCCGCCCAGGCCATCCTCGTCCGTGCCCAGGCCATCGTCAGCGGCACCACTGCTTCCGCCGAATAAATCCCTTTCCGCCTACCTATTATTTCCATTTCCCCGCCTACCCCAACTCTGTCGAACAGCCGGATGCCCGAAAACAGCGAAAGCTCACCCAAGAAAGAAAAGGTCCTCGATCTTCTCGACACGGCCAAGAAGCCCTCGCGCCGCGAACGCCAGCAGCGCGTCAAGGATGTCGAAACCGCCCCGCCGGCTCCCAGCGAACTGGACAAGAAAAAGGCAAACGCCCTGGACCTTTTCGCGGACGACAAGAAAGCAAAAACCGCTCGCAAGGCCGCTACCGCCGCGAAGTCCGGCAAGGCGCGTCACCCCTGGCCCGGCGAACGACCGCGCCGCGCCCCGGTCTGGGTGGCCATGTACGGCGTGACGTCG
>CAXTTX010000192.1:4023-9732 GCA_964247045.1 uncultured Verrucomicrobiales bacterium
TGAAAAGGATGAGCCCGCCCCGGTGAAAGCACCCGAGGTGGCCGCACTCGCACCCGCCGCCGTGGTGGAGGAGGACCCGGCCGACGAGATCTCGGACGATCCGAAGCTCATCGTCATCAAGCCGCCGATCCTCGTTCCGGATCTCGCCGCCCGCCTCGGCCTCAAGCCGTTCAACATCATGGCGGACCTGATCAAGATCGGCGTCTTCCCCGCGCCGAACCAGCCGCTGGAGCCGGACACCGCCGCGAAAATCTGTGAGATGCACGGTTTCACCTTCGAGCGCGAGAAGCGCGACAAGGACAAGGGCTTCCACAAGGTGGAGGAAGTCATCCGCGAGCCCGAACTTCCTGCCAAGGAACCCGAGGATCTCCTCAAGGACCGTCCGCCCATCATCACCATCATGGGCCATGTCGACCACGGCAAGACGTCCCTTCTCGATTTCTATCGGAAGAGCAAGGTGGTCTCGGGGGAAGCCGGCGGCATCACCCAGCACATCGGCGCCTATCAGGTCTTCCACAATGAACAGGAAATGACCTTCCTGGACACGCCGGGCCACGCCATTTTCTCCGACATGCGCGCCCGCGGCGCGGACATCACCGACATCGTCATCATCGTGGTCGCCGCCAATGACGGCATCATGCCCCAGACGCTCGAGGCGATTAAGCACGCCAAAAAGTCGAAAAAAACCATCATCGTTGCCATCAACAAGGTGGACCTGCCGAGCGCCAACATCGACCGCGTGAAATCGCAGCTCGCCGAAAACGGCCTCCAGACCACCGACTTCGGGGGCGACACGGAATTCGCCGAGGTTTCCGCACTGACCGGAAAGGGCATGACCGACCTGCTCGACCTCATCGCCCTGCAGGCGGAGGTTCTCGAACTCAAGGCAAACCCGAAGGCCACTGCCCGCGCGGCGGTCATCGAGTCCCGCGTTGTCCCCGGCCGCGGCACCACCGCGACCGTCATCGTCGAGTCCGGAACGCTCAAGATCGGCACCCCCTTCATCTGCGGCCCCTTTGCCGGCAAGGTTCGTTCGCTCATCAACGACCGTGGCGTCGCCGTCAAGGCGGCCCACCCCGGCATGCCCGTGGAAGTCATCGGCTTCGAGGAAATCCCGAACGTCGGCGATCACCTCACCGAGATGAAGAACGAGCGCGAGGCGAAATCCCTCGCCACGGAGCGCCAGGAGGCCCAGCGCCTCATCCGCCTCAAGCCGCAGCACCGCAACCGCATGGAGGACCTCTACTCGATGGTCCGCGACGGCGGTGGCAAGGCCCAGCTCAAGCTCATCCTCAAGTGCGACGTCCAGGGTTCCGTGGAGGCTATCAAAAAGGCCGTCCTCGAGATCAAGTCGGACAAGGTGGAGTCCTCCTTCATCACCTCGGCCGCCGGGCCCATCACCGAGTCGGATGTTTCATACGCCTCTTCCACGGACGCCATCATCCTCGGCTTCAACGTCAAGGTGGAAGCCAAGGCCGTGAAGGCCGCCAAGGCCGCCGGTGTTGAAATCAAACTCTACTCCGTCGTCTACGAACTCATCGACCAGGTCCGTGAGGCCATGCTCGGTTTGCTCGAGCCGCTCACCCGCGAAACCGTCATCGGTCACGCCGAGGTCCGCGAGATCTTCAAGCTCAACCGCGGCCGCGTCGCCGGTTGCTTCGTCATGGATGGCCGCATCCACCGCAAGGCCCATGCCCGCGTCCTCCGCGGTGGCATACCGGTCTTCGACGGCCGCATGTCCACCCTCCGCCGCTTCAAGGACGAGGTCGAGGAAGTCCGCACCAACTTCGAGTGCGGCATCCGCCTCGCCGAGTTCAACGAATACGAGCAAGGCGACATCATCGAGTGCTACAAGCTCGATAAAGTCCCGCAGACGCTCTGATAAAAGTGTGCTAGTTTTCAGTGTTCAGTTTCCAGGCTGTGCTCTGGGAACTGGCAGAAGGGATTCTTCCCTGAAAACTGAAAACAACTTCCGGAGGAATTTGGACGGACCAGCCGTCTTAATTGATTTCCTCCGTCAAAACTCTAGCGAACTTTCCCGCCATGTCCCGCCGTCTTGACCGAGTCAACGAACTCCTCCGCCGTGAAATCGGCAACATCATCCAGAAGGATTACGAGTGGCACAACCGCCTCGTAACCGTCAGCGATGTGGAAGTCACCCAGGACCTCAAGGAAGGCCGCGTCTGGATCGGCGTGCTCGGTGGCGACGCCAAATCCGTTCTGGAAAAACTCAACAAGGACCACGGCGCCATCCAGTCCAAGGTCATGAAGCGCGTGGTCCTCAAGTCCACCCCCGTCCTCCAGTTCCGCCACGACTCTTCCGCCGTCCGCGGCGTCGAGATCGTCAACCTCCTCGAGGAAGTCGACAAGCTGCCCAAGGCACCCGTCGAGGACTCCGCGGAGTAAGGCCGCCCTGCGGCTTTCGGCCAAAGGAAATGAGCGTTCACGTCCCTAGAGGGGCTCGCCTGCCACGTCTCCGTCCACGCTGCTTGGCTAACTGGCAAGCTTCGCGCTTCCGTTTTGAGTGGAGGGCGTTCCTACTCGCTTCGTCGTGTATTCCGGGATGAATCACGCACCGGATCCCGCCTCCCCGGATATCCATGAAAAGGATATTCGGGACACCAGCCAATCCACCATCTAACGGCACGATCCGCGCTTGCGCAGTCCGGCAATGTCCCGAGGCCTGATCGACTTTTTCAACCGGCAACCCGTCCGCACCGGACCACCGGTTCCCCCGGAATTCCCTCTGGGCACGCGCCATTCCCTGTTGGAGGACGCTTATGCCTTTGCCATGGGCTGCTCGCTGATCGTGCTCGGCTTCATGCTCTTGAAATCCACCGGCATCGTCACCGGTGGCGTGGCCGGCATGGCGCTCCTGCTTTCCTACATCGTCCATTGGCCGGTGGGAGTCTTGTTCGCCCTGATCAACGTCCCCTTCTTCGTCTTCGCGTACCTCGGCATGGGCCCGCGCTTTACCATCAAGACCATCCTCGTCAGCGCCGGCATCATGGCTCTCTCCGCGGGTGTTCCCCATGCCGTGGAGATCAAGGCTTTGCATCCCGCCTGGTCCGCCATCCTCGGCGGCACGCTGATGGGCATCGGCATTCTCTTCCTGGCCCGCCACGGCGCCGGCTCAGGCGGCACCGGCGTGCTTTGCCTCTACCTCCAGCGCAAGAAGGGCATCAACGCGGGTAAGACCCAGATGGCCATCGACTTCATTGTCCTGTCATCCGCCCTTTTCTATCTGGACCCCGCGCGCATCCTCTATTCCATCGCCAGCGCCGCCGCCATGAGTGCCGTCATGGTCAGTTTTCACAAACCGGCCCGCTACCTGGGGCATTGAATCCCTGCCCCCTTTTTCTGCCCCGTCTTCATCCCGGCTCGCTGGACGCGGCCCACCGCATTTTCTTCTTTCCGGCACGCTTTGAGCTTCCTAGAGTTCCTTTTACTCCAATTCCCCGAAATTTTAACCATGAGCACCCTTGCCACGACTGTTGACGGCCTGAAATTCACCAACCCCTTCGTGATCGCATCCGGCCCTCCGGGGACGAACGTCAAGGTCATCAAGCGCGCCTTCAAGGAAGGCTGGGGCGGCGTCATCGCCAAGACCGTCAGCCTCGACCCCTCCAAGGTCGTCAACGTCGGCCCGCGCTACGCCAAGCTCCATTCCACCGACGGCAAGGAAGTCATCGGCTGGGAAAACATCGAACTCATCAGCGACCGCAAGTTCGAGACCTGGCTGGACGAGTTCAAGGAAGCCAAGGACGCGCATCCGGAAGGCATCCTCATCGCCTCCATCATGGAGGAGTTCAACAAGGACGCCTGGTGCGAGATCGTCGAGCGTTGCCAGGACGCCGGTGTCGATTCCTTCGAGCTCAATTTCTCCTGCCCCCACGGCCTTCCTGAGCGGAAAATGGGCGCCGCCATGGGCCAGGACCCCGCGGTGCTTGAGGAAGTCTGCGGCTGGGTCATGGGCGTGGCCAAGATCCCCGTCTGGGCGAAGATGACCCCCAACATCACCCACATCGAGGAACCCACTGCCGCCGCCCTCCGTGCCGGCGTGCAAGGCGTTTCCGCCATCAACACCATCCGCAGCGTCATGGGTGTCAATCTGGAGACCCTGCGTCCCGAGCCCACCGTGGAAGGCTACACCACCCCGGGCGGCTATTCCTCCCGCGCCGTGAAACCCATCGCGCTCCGCATGTGCATGGAGATCGCCCAGCTCATCAAGAAGGACTTCCCCGGCCGCAGCCTCTCCGGCATGGGCGGCGTGGAAACCGGCGAGGACGCCGCGCAATTCATCCTCCTCGGCAGCGACACCGTGCAGGTCTGCACCGGCGTCATGAAGTTCGGCTACGGCATGGCCAAGGATCTCAGCGAAGGCCTCCTCGCCTTCATGGAAAAGAAAGGCTTCAACACCATCGAGGAATTCAAGGGCCTCGCCCTCCCCTACTTCACCACCCACGCCGAACTGGTCCGCATGCAGACCGCCCGCAAGGCGGAGGAAGCCGCCGCCAAGGAACGCGCCGGCATGGTCAAGAGCGATGCCGAGTGGGACGGCGATGACTTCGTCAAGCAGTCCAACGCCCTCTCCCGCTGACCCTCTCCTGACAATTCGCGTTCTCTGATAGAACGTTCATGGCAAATCCCGGCTCCCTACAAGGAGCCGGGATTTTTCTTGCGGATTCCCATGCTCGACAGTTCCCGTCCCGTTCCGCAGGCTCTATCCCGGATGTTCTCTTGGAAATTACCCTCCCTTGGCAAAGCGCTACTCTTGTCCACATGCCTCTGTGGCTCTCTCATCGCACAGGAGCCGTCTGCGGAAAAAACCTGGACGGGAGTGAACGGAAAATCCTTTCGCGGCACTTTCGTCGCACTAAGCGCGGACAAATCCACCGTGGAGATCGCCACACCCCAAGGCAAGACCCTCAGGGTCGCTTTCACGAACCTGACCAAAGATGACCAGGACTACGTCCTCACCACAGCTGGCAAAGGAGCCGCGGGCAAGGACCCCAATGCGAGCGAAGCCGGCGCGTTCCAACAACTTCCCGCGCCGGACAGGGCACGTTACCAGCCCCTGAAGCCGGGAGACTTCAAGGTCGACGAGGAAGAAGCCATGGTCGACGCCCTCTGGGTATCCCTGCTCTGGTGGGACCTCACCAACCAGATTCCCGTTCCCAAATCCGGCGATTTCAATGCAAAGGCCGAATGGCTCCACAAGCAACTCGCCCGGAGAATCGCCAAAGGCGGCAGCGATGTCGCCAGCCTGCAGGAAAGCGCCAGTGGCATCACGGACTACTTCAAGGAGGAGTTGAAGGAAACGGCCACTTGCAAAACGGAGATCGTCGCCCTCAAGGATCTGAACCCCGCCCGCCTCGCGGAACTGTGCACGGGTGCCAACGCGGTCATTCTGAAAATGACCATGACCTATTCCAACAACCGCGACTTCTCCACCTGTCTCGCCCTGGAGTCGATCGAGGCCTCGGGAAAATTCATCGCCATCGCCTTCGGCAAGCGGCTTCCCGGCAGGATGCTGGAGGCGGAAGACAAGGGCAAGGACGGGAAGAAAATCTATAACTTCCAGTGGGACGATCCCGGCATCCTTCCCGACCATTACATCACCAACGGCGCGCTCTTCCACATGGGCCCATCGTCCTGGAACGGTGCGCTCGTGGTAAAACCCTATCTCTATCAGACTCCCGGCAAGGC
>CAXTTX010000193.1:0-4819 GCA_964247045.1 uncultured Verrucomicrobiales bacterium
AAATTACTTTTGCTCATGGAATACTACTAAAACAATATTGTGTTCAGCTAAACCCGCGATCCCTTTCAGCGAGGCCCGGGGAACAAGGGCGGCTCAGCGTCCCTAGCTCCGCGAATAATTCCTCCGTCTCCCCCGCATCGTACTTCCACATCCGGCACTTTCCTCCGCCATAAACGACCAAATGTACGCATTTCTTGAGTTCGAAGATATGGATGAATAATTCATCCCTCAACAGCCTAGCGCCATCGTAACTCAGAGCGTCAAGACGAAGCCGCTCAGGCTGAAACATAGCATCGAACTCCTGGATTTTGGAAACAACTCTTGAATATTTTGCATGAACCTCTGAAAGTTGATCATGCTTAGGATCGCTGTTATCGACGGAGGAACTTGACTCAGCGCTAAGCATAGATGGGCCGAGCTTCTTCATGGGTCCGGCCAATCGTATCGCCTGCTGCTCTTCCACCCCTCTAATGCTTTGTGGTATCGCTTCTTCCGAAGCAAATAGGTGAGCCTTGCTCCTCAGGTCGCGCAATTCCCTTGAGAGCTTTTCGAATTCTTGACGGAATTCCTCAGGCACATTGGCCTGTATACTCGGCGAATCCTGGCTAATAACGCTCGAAATGTATCTGGTGGCAGCGCGATCCACGAAAAGCGACGTCCATGCCGCTAAGTTTTGATGAGGACATAAACCCTCTCCGGCTTGCGCTACTGCCGGATTCGATTCGGCGCATTGTGAAATCCGGTGGGCGAATTCGATGTAGATAAAGTTGAATTTTCCGTCCAAGCTTACCCTGTCTTCTCGCTCACTATATCTACAACGAATCTTCTCCAGCTTCCATAGGAGCTTTTCAATTTCCTCGATTAGCTTTATCAGGTATTTATAGTCGTATCCAACAGTCATCAATATCCCGTAGATAACGTCAAACACCTTTGGAGCTATGTACAGATCGTCCTCAGTGAGACTTGAATTTAGAGTTTCTGCGGCTTTTTGCAGTAAGTCCGCAAACGCCATTGAACTGCGAGATCGAATTGAAGCCCGTTTTGTTAGCACCAATGCGATGGACTGCGCCTTATCAGAATGCGATATCCCTTTAATGTTCCCGATTTTCAACGCCAGAGAGTCAAATTGGGAATCCCCCTTCATTTCGCCTTCATCTATGCTGGACGCAGTTTTTTCCAGACGGTAAAGCGCCATCTCCCTGGTATTCGTGATATCTGGTATGCCGGCCCTCGGCCA
Organism: uncultured Verrucomicrobiales bacterium; assembly: GCA_964247045.1. GTDB lineage: Bacteria > Verrucomicrobiota > Verrucomicrobiia > Verrucomicrobiales > Akkermansiaceae > Luteolibacter. The sequence continues at coordinate 1,238 of CAXTTX010000193.1, forward strand.
ACTTTCAACGTTCGCCTCGGACAGTCCGTCCGATGCCCCACCGAGATAGCCCTGGACCTCGACAATATAGCGCTGTAATTCCTCTACAGTCTCCGAAGGATTCGGTCGTTGAAATTCCAAGTGACCAAGCTGCTCCGCGTCGGACATGACTTCTTCAGCAAAGTTCTTTCTATCGCTGAAAAAGCGAATGAAATTCTTTGGGTTGCGATATTTTCCGAGCATCCTTTTCTTGTTCGCATCGGGACCGTCATAACTTTCGGAACTCAAGATCGCGAGCTTCAAATTGTCACCGGCCCGAACAAAGCTCTCTATGTCTGTCAATAGTAGGGCTCGATGGAAGTCTATCATGTGTCTACGCAGTGAGTATCGGGTCCCCACCATGCGACCGGATTTGACGTATTCATCCATGTCCGCAATTGCTTCGGAGTATTTCTCGGCCGCACTTGTGTAACGGCCGATGGCACTAAGAACATCCCCTTCTTCTTGCATGACGCCGGCCCGCAGGGACAGTAGCTCCCACCTAACCCAGTCATTTTGGTAGTAATCAATAAACTTGCGCGCTAGAGTTATGTCGTCTAGCGCCTCCCGTAGACGGCCCATTTTTTGTAAAGCGCCGCTCCTTCTTTTCAGATTCTCGACCGTCAATCCTACGCAGCGGTGCGTTTGCCGAATCTTTGATGCGCTTTCAAGATATTTGCTGCACGCGTCAACGACGTTTTGAGGGTTCCCATTGGACTTGCTGAGCGACGATTCGAGTGCCAAGCATTCTGACCGCATTATCGAAGTTAATTCGCACTCCGGCAGTTTATCCAAAATTCTTATTGTCTTTACCAAAAATCGTCGCGACGTCGGTAATTGTCCGTCAATGTCCTCATGTATTTGAGCGATCGTTAGATAACATTTCGCTTTCAGCATCTTGGATAGTTCTGAATCGATTAGATTTGCTCTTCGGAGAATGCCCGCTCCCACTTTTCTTGCTGCACGGTCGAAGGACGTTGATCGCTCAACCTTCTTTTCGAGTCGGAAGCTAAGGGCTTCGGCTGCGAGGAGCGACAGCCATGCGGAGAAGTCGAGTGCTATCGAGGCGATTGGCAGGTCCTCACTAACACGTCTTCCCTGGCTCAAACTTCGTAAGGCTTGCAGAACGGGGTACATCAAGTGCCACCTCAATTTGGCATCCGGCCGTGCCATTTCGATCTCGCATTGACCATTCCAGAATTGTATCACCAGATCCGATACATACACGGGACAGGCCCCCAATCGGCTGGTGGTTTGCCCTAAATATCGGTCGATCAAGCGCGCATCTTCAGAGCATACGGTTCCGCTTCGCTGGAAGACCTCGATAGCCATTTTTGCAGATTCTGTATCGCCGGTGATCACAAACGCGACGAGAGCGTGTTGTCCAGGCTGTGTTTTGTCGTAGGTTTTTCCCATAATATGGCCCCGGTCGCAGGCTCCGAGACTTCTAGCTGATTACCCCTTCGGCGCGCCAGTACGGACTACCGATGGCGGATCATGAGATCTGCAGTTTAAGCCTGGAAGAACAAAGGAATTCGATGGATAGTCCGTGGGCGGAATTGAACGTCAGAATCGGGACGGGCAGTTCGGATTTGTTCCTAACCAGGCACGAAACGAATAGGGGAAGGCAGGTGACGCCTGGGCCAGATTCGCTCCCGGTGATTTCGGGAGGTGGGCGCCTTTATAGACACCGTCCAGATACGGTGCCTGATTGTCGTCACACCCCCGCAGTCTTCTGTAATCGATTGTAATCGATCAAGGCTTCATTTGGGTGCATTTCGGCGCATTTCCGCGCGCTTTCAGCATCCTCTCCAAAAGGCGATTCCCGACAAAGGGTGGGCCCAATGCTTTCAAATTCAATATTTTACAGCAACTGGTCCCGAGTGGAATCGAACCACTACCTACGGCTTCGGAGGCCATCGTCCTATCCATTGGACCACGGGACCCAGTGAGCTTGCGCTGGGGGAGAAATCCGTATCGGGCCTCGTGGGGCTTGGCAAGGAGAAGGATGGTCCCGGAGGGCGGATTTTCAGCAGCCTCGGTGTTTCAGGCGGTCCCAGTCCGCCCAGAACGACGCGGTTTGGGCCGCATCCGGCACGATTTCCAGAAGCAGCGCCTTCTCCCCGGGCTCAAGGCGGTCCAGGTCATCCAGCGTGCGGACCCGCAGGTGATTCATCCCCCACAGGGTGGCCAGACCGGAGAGGTCGGCGGTCTGCGGATTCACCAGCCACTCCGCCGCGCGCGGACTCAAGGAAGCCAGCCTCGGCAAACGCTCGAAAATCTTCCCGCCGCCGTTGTTGATCACCACCAGCACCCGTCCCCGGCAACTCACCTGCTCCAACATGAAGGGTGCCGCCAGATCATAGAGCGCGGTCAAGTCCCCCACCACCGCCCAACTGTCATCCACCTCGGCCGACCAGCCGAGCCAAGTGCTTACCTGGCCATCGATCCCGTTCACCCCGCGGTTTGCCCGCACCGATGGCACCGGCCGCACCCATTGCGCGAAAAGGTTCCACTCGCGGATCGGCATGCTGTTCCCGAGAAAAAGCCCGTTGCCGATGCAGGCATAGTGCGAGAGCGCCCGGAGCATGGCCGGTTCGCTGTCGGGATAAACCTCCAGCATCTCGTCCACCCGCGCCGCGCGGCGGCTCGCGTCCGGGAGGTAGTCCAAGGCATCATCCGCCTCCTCAATGTCTCCCAAGGCGGGCAGCACCCGGTTCAGCGGTCCCCTCGTCACCGAGGATTCCCTCGCCAGCCCCGGCAGCCCGTTCCGACAGACCGACCAAACGGAAACCTGCGGCAGATCCTCCACATCCCGCCAGAAACGGCCGCTCGGCACCTCGCCCAGCCGCAGGATTTTTCCCGGTGGACGCGCCTTCAGCACCCGATCCGCGTCATGGATTTCCAACGCCGACAAAGCCTCGCGGAGCCCGCTCGTCGCCTCCGCCACCAAGGGTGCGCCGAGGTCCTTGCAAAAATGAAACACGTCCTCTCGCTCGTCCGGCTCCAATCCGCCGACGAGCACCACGATGCCTTTGAAATGCCCCTCGCGCAGCCAGCGCGCCAGCGCCGCCACGTCCAGCCTCTCCTTCACGGGTTTGAATTCCCCGCGGGGATGCTTGAAGAAACTTTCGCTTCCCGGCTCGAAAGCCTCTTCCAACTCCACATTCAGGTGCAGCGGTCCCCTGCCGTCCCATTCCGCAAAGCCCCCTTGGCACGCGTGGTCACCGAAGATCCCCGGCTGCACGATCGATTGCGGAGCCCCGGTCCCGCGGAAAGCCGCCGGCCGGTCCGCGGTGATCGCCACCAGCGGGCGGGCCTGATAGCTCGCCTCGATGACCGCGGGCAGCAGTTCCGCCGCCGCCGTGCCACTGGTGGTCACCACCGCGCAGGGCTCGCCCGTTTCCATCATCCGCCCGAGGGCGAAAAATCCCGCCGCCCGCTCCTCGAAATGCCGCCATACCCGCACCAGCCCCGCCTCCTCCGCCCGTGCCAGAGCCTCTAACAAAGCCGCGTTGCGCGCACCGCCGCAGACGACGAACTCGCCCGTGCCCGCTGCCAGAC
>CAXTTX010000193.1:4829-9494 GCA_964247045.1 uncultured Verrucomicrobiales bacterium
CTTCACCACCGCCACCGCTGTATCCCAGGAATTCACAAGCCCTTGCTAACCCGCCGGCTGCCACTGGCCAAGCCGAATGCCAAGCGCGGGCTTTCACGGGTATTCCGACGGCATCGCCCAATCAGCGGTTGTTATTGGGGGGGACCGGCGGCGGAACCACCCGCTCCCTCGGCTGCGAAGGGGGCGAAAACCGTGGTGCGCTTGGGAGCGAGCGCAGCTTCTGGAGAATCTGCTGTGAAGCATCCGAATCCCTGGAATTTCCTGCCATCGGCAGGATCACCCAATCTCCCCCGGCCACTTTCTCCTCCTTTTTTTTGATCTCTTCCCAATTCCAAGGATTTTCGACGGTGGGCATGTTTCCGGGCAGCGAGTCCATCCAGGCCTTCACGTCCTTCTTCCGCGCTTTTTCAGGGTCCCCTCCGCTGAGAATCCTCACCCCGGTCCAGTCAAATGCCATCCCTGTCTGCTCCTGGGATTCGGTCAAGATCGTACTCAGGTCTCCCGCACCCACTAAACCGCCCGTGCGCAGGTCATCCGCTAAAAGCAAAACGCGTGAGTTTTGCTCCAATTCTTTCGACACTGCTTCCGAAAGCACGAAATCGACGATATCACCTTCCACCAGCCGGAATGGCCATGTTTTATTGGAATCCAGCCCCGGGAGAATGGCATCCGTGACGCCCTTCCTCCGTACGGATACCCGGGACCGGTCCGCGAGCCAAGGGATGTTTCCTAGACCTGTGAATCCGTGCCTGATCGCTTCTGGAGCGCGTGCGGCACGCGGACGCGCTTGCCCCGGCTGTGGCGGCTGCTGAGGTTGCACCACCGCTTGGCCGGGAACTGCCTCGGCGACCGCGTCCAACGATCCCAACCAATATCCGAAATCCTCCAATGGGCGGACAAAAGGGACGCCATTCAAGCGGTATGTCACCGTCTTGACCTCAGGCGCGTCGAGAAACGCCTGAAGGGAGAAATTCGCTCCTGCGTCTTGATTCATATACCCCATCTGGACTTCAAGAATATCCCCCCACTCCAGGGCCGGCAGAGCGGGACGTTTGCCGTCTCCTCCAGACGCGTTCCATTCAAAGCTCTTTTGGAGACCGCCTTCCGACTCGCCGCGGAGGACCCGGATTTGAGACACGATTTGGGAACTTCCCCTCGACCTACCGCGACCTTGGCTCTGGCAAAGCAACCAAAGGGATTCAAGCACGGAAGGCGGTGGACTTCCTTCCGCCGGACGGATTTCCACCGTGGCAGCGAAGTTGGACTCCTTTTCCCCGTTTGAGAACGAAAAGAGCACGGAGTCCGCGCGCCTGAGTGCCGGATAGATCGCCAGGCGGCGTACCACATCGAGCATGGGGCCGCTTGCCAGTTTCAGCAGCCCGGCCGGGTTTCGCATCTTGGCCCCAAGCCTGAGCAATGCCTCGAACACCGGGATGAATTCTTCTTTTCCCCACATCGTTGCCATCTCCAGGGGCGTGGTTCCATCCGTGGATTGCGCGTTGGGATCCGCTCCTTTTGAAACCAGGAGCTCCACGATCTCCGCACTTCGGGCCAAATGAAGGGGCTGCCGGCTCTCCTTGTCCGCCGCGTTCACATTGGCGCCTGCTCCCACCAGGACCTTCGCGATATCAGTCAGCCCGTTTTCCACGGCCTTTGCCAAGGGGGAGATCCCGGTGACGCTCTCCCCGGAATCGGGATTGGCGCCCGCCTTCAGCAAGGGATCCACCATTTCGCGGTTGCTGAGCACGGCGACAAGCAGGGGGCTGATCCGGGTCTTGCCGGTGGAGTTCGCCGGGGCACCCGCCGCGAGCAGCTCCTTCGCAAGTTCCGTTCTCCCCAGGCACATCGCCACCTGGAGGCTGGTCAGTTCCCCGGAAAAGCGTTGGAGTTCCGGCCCAGTTCGTTTCACGTCCGCACCTGCCTTCACAAGGGCTCTCGCGATCTCGCGGCGGTCGTAGAGAATCGAAAAGTCCAGCGCTGTCCATTCGCCAGAGGCCTTTTCCGCATCCCGGACCCGGGCGGGCAACAGCTCCGGCGGGATGGAAGAGAGCCAGGTGTCCGCGTTAATTTTTGCCCCTGCTTCCAGCAACCGGCTTGCCGCGCCCAGATGGCCATGGATCGCCGCGATCTGCAATGGGGAAAGCTGTTCCTTCGTCGTCCGGCTGTTGGGGTCCGCATGGTTTTCCAACAGATAGGAAATCACCCTCACCCATCCATTCTTCGCCGCGTTGTGAAGGGGTCGCCAGCCGCTGGCATCGGCGCCGTCCAGCAGATCAGGACTGCTTTTCGCTATCTTCTTCAGGTCCCTGATTTCAATATCCTGGGGATCCAGCGTAAATACGGATGTCGAGGCGGCTCCCCCTCCGATCGCATCACCGCTGTCCATAGCCGCCGCGGGGGAAATCTGGGTCGCAGTCTCCATTCCCATCGCACCGAGATTTTCCCGACTCAGGCGAGCGAGGTCCGCCTGCTCCGGGAAGCGTTCGATCACCGTCCGGAAGGCCTGCCCCGCGGCTTCCTTGTCATTCTTCTTCCGCGCGATCTCGCCCAGTCGGTAGGTAGCTGTCGCCGCGAGCGCGCGTTGCTTGTCATGGGCCGCCACCACCGCCCGGTAGCGTTCCGCCGCCTTGTCGAAGTCACGGTTCGCCTCCTCCTCGAAAAGCCCCTGCCGCAGGAGATCCTCGACCGCGGTTTCCGCCGCGTGGAGAAGGGATGAAAACAAGACCGCCGATAGAAAAAGGATTCGCGTGATCATGGTTGGAGATTGGGTAAGAAATGGAAACGGGTTGTCAGGATTTTGTCACGATTTGCCGGGTTCTGAAAAATTCTCAAGTCGGTAGCCGGTGCCATGCATGGTCATCAGGTGCGTGGGTTTCGCGGGATCCTCCTCCAGCTTCTGCCGCAGGGCGAGGATCTGGTTGTCCACCGTGCGGGTCGTTGGAAACGCGCTGTAATCCCACGCCCTGTCCAAGAACTCCTCCCGGCTCACGGGTTTTCCCTTCGCGGCGGCCAGCAATTCCAGCACCCGGAATTCCCTAGTTGTTAGATCAATCTCATTGCCACCGCGCTCACAACGCATCCGCCGGAAATCGACCTCCACCGTGCCCATCCGGATCACTTCCGGAGCCTGCAAGTCAGGGGAAGTCCGACGCAGCAGCGCGCGGATCCGCGCCAGCAGTTCCTGCCCGCTGAAAGGCTTCACCAGGTAGTCATCCGCCCCACCATCCAGTCCCCTCACGCGGTCCTCGACCGTTCCCCGGGCCGTCAGCATCAGCACCGGCACATCCCGCCCCCGTTTCCGCAGTTCCCGGCAAATGGCAAACCCGTCGATCCCCGGGAGCATGATGTCCAACAGGATCAGGTCGAACTTCTCCGCCAGCGCCCGTTCCATCCCGCCATGCCCTTCCGATTCCGTTAGGACATGATAGCCGGCGTCCTCCAGCAGCGGCACCAGTGCCGCCCGCAACGAGGCCTCGTCTTCGATCAACAGCAATCTCATTTCCTTGTCTCTTCTTCTGAGTTTCCGCCCAAGGGCAACACCATGGTGAAACACGCCCCACCCTCCGCGGCATCTGTCACCCGCACGCTACCCCCATGCGACTCCGCCGTCCGCTTCACCAGTGCCAGCCCCAATCCCGTCCCGGGAGTGGTCCGCCGCAGTTCATCCCCGATCCGATAGAATGGCTCGAAAATCCTCTCCCGCTCCTTCACCAGCACGCCCGGCCCGTTGTCCCGCACCTCCATCCGCCACATGTCGCCGTCCACCAGCGATCCGGCTTCACAGACCACACTGCCCCCCTCCGGCGTGTGTTTCAGCGCGTTGTCCAGCAAGTTCAGCAGCGCCCGCCGGAGGGCAGCCGCGTCCCCTGCGGGTGGTTTGGGGAAATCCTCCACCGCGACCGTGAAATCGACCCCCTTTTTCTCCGCCAGCGGCCTCACCAGCGCCGCTACTTCCGCCACCATCGCCCGCACGTCTAAGACTTCATGGGGCCCGCCTTTTCCTCCGCGCACGAAAGCCAGCACGTTGCCCACCAGTTCCCCGAGCCGCGCGCATTCCTCGCGGATCATCCGCGTGTGCTCCCCACGCTGTCCCGCCCGATCCGCCACCCCGCTTTCGAGATTCTCCGCCAGCAGCCGCATCGCCGCCAGCGGCGTCCGCATCTCGTGGGAAACCGCCGCCATGAATTCCGACTGCCGCCGCGCCAGTTCCACCGCCCGTGCATACGAACGCCCGGCCAGTATCAGCCCGAGGATCACCGCCAGGCCCGCCACTGAGATGACCCCCGTGATCATATTCCGCGTCCGCGCCTCACCGCGATGGTAGGCCCCCTCGTCCACGAGAAGCACCTCTGCCGTCCATCCGTCCCGCTCCCGGTGATACAAGACTCGGACAGGATGACCGGGCGGGCCTACCGCCACCCGGCCGGCGACTCCCAAGCAGATCGCCAACCCTTCGGGAAGCGACCTGGATTCCCATGACACCGGCTTGTTTCCGAAGACTTCCACGGCCTCCCGGGAACTCACACGCCATTCCTTGCCACGCGTCTCTATCAGATATTCCTCTCCGTCCCGGTGGATCCACCTGGCGGGAGAGCCATCGTCCCGCGAGCGCCACAGGCCTGCCAACGCGGCTTCTTCTTCCATCCTCTGCCAACGCCGCCGCCA
>CAXTTX010000193.1:9504-9732 GCA_964247045.1 uncultured Verrucomicrobiales bacterium
ACCTGGAGATTCAGTTCCGAGAATCGCCGCTCCGTTTCCTCCATGAATTGCGGCCAGGTGAATCCTGGCGATTCTTCGATCACCTTCGACAACTCCCGGAGGCGACTGGCATCCGTTTCCTTCCTGAGAAGTTGCAAAGCCGCTAGCGTCCTCAGCGGTAATCCTGCCCCGGACCTCACCGTCGCCGGGCTGCCCAGAACGCCCTCGTAGTCTCCGGCCGCATAGCGT
>CAXTTX010000194.1:0-5139 GCA_964247045.1 uncultured Verrucomicrobiales bacterium
TTGCTCGCGGAGTTGTGGCAAGGCGTGGGCGGTGGCGGTATTGCAGGCCACGACGACGGCTTTGACGCCCTTTGCGATGAGGAAACGGACGTCCTCATCGGCGAAATGACGGATGGTTTCGGGGCTTTTCGAGCCGTAGGGCAGCCGGGCGGTATCTCCCAGATAAAGAATGTCTTCCGCAGGCAGAAGTTCCTGCACGGCGCGCACGACGGTCAAACCGCCGACGCCCGAATCAAAAATCCCAAGTGGCGCTGAATTCACTGCCCGGATGCTTGCAGCCCGCAAGCATTGTTCAACCGTAATTGAGGCGGACTGGGAACCGATTGCCGCCACTTTCCGCTTTCCCGTTGCCTCCCCCGCCCCTACCTTCGGCCCACATGAGCGGTTGCGGCCCGAAAATGAAGATGGATCCGGCGTTGCACCGGGACAAGAAGCCCCCCTGGATCAAGGTCCGGCTCCCGAACAATCCGGCGTTCTGGTCCACGAAATCGCTGATCACGGACCTAAAACTGGTGACCGTTTGCGAGGAGGCCCAGTGTCCGAACCGTTGGGAATGCTGGGGCCAGGGTACGGCGACTTTCATGATCGCGGGCGACAAGTGCACGCGCGCCTGTGGATTTTGCGCGGTGAAAACCGCCCGCCCGGACGCGTTGGAATCCGACGAGCCACAGCGGGTCGCCGAGGCCACCCGCCGGATGAACCTCCGCCACGTGGTGATCACCGCCGTGGCCCGGGACGACCTGAAGGACGGCGGGGCGGAACATTTCCAGCAGACGATTGCCGCCGTTCGCGAGGCAAATCCGGAGATCATCATCGAGGTGTTGGTGCCGGATTTCAACGACCGCGATTGGGCGCTCTCCATGGTGATGGACGCCCGCCCGCACATTTTCAACCACAACCTGGAAACCGTCGAGCGGCTGACGCCGCTGGTCCGTTCACGCGCGCAATACCAGCGCAGCCTGGTGGTCTTGAAAAAGGCGAAGGCGATGGTCAGCGGCAAGGTCGCGACGAAGAGCGGCCTGATGCTCGGGCTGGGTGAGCGCCACGAGGAAATCCTGCGGGCGATGGATGATTTGTTAGAACATGACGTGACGGTTCTCACGCTGGGCCAATACCTGCGGCCGACGCCGAAGCATTTGCCGGTGGTGGAATACATCACGCCGGATGCTTTCGACGACTACAAGGTGATCGCCTTGCAGAAGGGTTTCCGCCACGTGGCAAGCGGCCCGCTGGTGCGGAGTTCCTATCATGCGGCGGATTTCCGTCCGGAACTGGATGTGTTGGAAGCCATCGATGCGGATGTCCGAGCCGCGCAGGGATTGGAACTCGGTCCGGAGCATCTTCCCCTGCCCGCTCCGAAGCCTGCGCTGATCCGCGCCATTGCCTGACCCTTTTGATTTTTCGCCATGCATTATTGGTTGATCAAATCCGAGCCCGATGTCTTTGGCATCGATCATCTGCAGAAGGTGAAACAGGAGCCGTGGAGCGGCGTGAGGAACTATCAGGCGCGGAACTCCATGTGGAAGGACATGAAGCCCGGCGACCTCGCGCTTTTCTATCATTCCAACGCGAAGCCGATCGGCATCGCGGGGGTGGCGAAGGTGGTTGGGGAGGCCTATCCGGATCCGACGCAGTTTGACAAGAAGAGCGAGTATTTCGACGAGGCATCGAAGGCGGAGAATCCCCGCTGGTGGCTGCGGGATTTCGAGTTCGTTTCCAAGTTCAAGGACATCCTGACGCTGGAAGCAATCAAGGCGGATCCGGTGCTCTCCGAGATGGTGGTGGCGCAGAAGGGCACCCGGCTTTCCATCACCCCGGTGGAGGCGGTTCATTTCAAGCGGGCGGTGAAGCTGGCGGGGCCGACGGTTTAAGGGGGATTTGACCTTTTGAGGTGCTGATATAAGTAAGAGGCTTATTGATCTCTGCAAATAAACGTGAATGCTGGAGTTCGTGCCAACCATGAGGGAGTGGGGCATGGCTCTGCCCAGGTAAGCCCGCCCCATGGGGGGACAAGAGTGTCCCCGCTCCGTCAGGGCGCCACGCCCGCACGGCCGGTGCAAATTTGTGGATGATCGGCAGACAAAAACTCCAACCCGCCACGCTCTATGGACGAAGACAAGCCCAAGGCATCCATGACCGCGGTATCCGAAGCATCCCCCGCCGCCTCCGCATGGCGTGATTGGCTCGAAGAGAATGGCCCGAAAATGCTGCTCTTCGCGCGACAGCAATCACGCTCCCAAGAGGACGCGAAGGACATTTTTCAAGACGCGCTCGTGAAGCTCGTCGAGAAGATCCGTACCGGTGAATTCGTCGGCGGACAGGAAGCCTGGCTGCCTTATCTTTACACGGCCATCCGCCGCCTCGCCATCGACCTGAGCCGCCGCGACGACCGGCGCCGGCGCCGGGAAGACAGCGTGGGAGCGGACGCCGAACTATTCGACGCCGTCCAGCCTTGGTTCGAAACCGAATCCTCCGACGACGAGACCCGCTCCCAACTGGAAGACAGCCTCAAGGAGCTGCCTGAAAAATTCTCCGAGGTGATTGTCATGAAAATCTGGGGCGAGCGGACTTTCGCGGAGATCGGCGAGACCCTGGGCATTTCGCAAAACACGGCCGCATCCCGGTATCGCTATGGCCTCGAGGCCCTGAAAAGGAACCTCGGCAGCGCCCGCCGGCGCGGCGACCTATCCATCTGAAACTTTCCAACAACGTCATGAATCCCGATCAAACATCGCTCGAAGCGGAACTCCGCGGACTGCAGTCCCAGCCCCTGGATGAGGATTTCCTCCACCGGTTGGAGGCCTGTGCGGATGGCACCTGGACGAACCTGACTCCGGAAGAACTCCGTTTGGAGGGACTTCTCAGGAAAACCGCGGCGGCAAGGCTGGATGCGGGTTTCCTGGCGGAGCTGGAGAAGGTCGTCCAAGGAGTTCCGTTTGCGGTAGACGAGAAGATCGTTCTTTTTCCGAAGGGGAATCAAGTACCCAAGGAGCGTGCAAGGCGCCCGATGTGGGCGGCAGCGGCTGCGGTTGCGCTTATCGGCGCGGCCTCCGCGCTGCTCATGCCGGTGTCGAGGACCGGAACCGGGTATGCGGGTGGCGGCAAGCCGCCTACCATGCCAGTCGAGGCGGGGCCAATCACCTCTTCCCCCGCCCTTGCCCGGAACTATGCGCCCGCGAGTTTCAACAGCGGTGTGCGCGAGGTGCATGACGAGGGCACGGTATGAGGGCGAACCAGCCGCACAGCCTGATGCGTGTCATTTATAACGACAAGATCACCATGCCGGGCAAGGATGGCAGGACCTATCAGGTGGAAAGTCCCCGCGAGGGATTCATCCTGGTTCCCGCGAAAACGGATTGATTGGCCACCTTAGACAAATTTCACGAACTACTACGATTATCGTATCAAATGAAAACGAAATCATCGAAACTGATCATCGCGGGAGTGGCCTCGATTTTCGCTGCCCCGGCCTTCGCGCTGGATGCCCCCGCGGACAACGCCCCGCCGCCGGCAAGCGCGCAGGTGCGGGGACAACAGGAACCGGCGAGCCTGCCGGAGTTCAAACTCCCTCCCGCCAGGACCGACGCGAAGAAGGCCGGTGAAGAAGCCCCTTTCCTCGGTATCGTCTCCGGTGAGGTGCCACCTTGTCTCGCGGATCACGTGGGACTCAAGGATGACCAGGGGGTCATCGTGAGGGCGGTCGTGCCGGATAGTCCCGCGGGCAAGGCCGGCATCGCCGTCAACGACGTGATTACCGCCGTGGGTGGCGAATCCGTTGGCAGCCCGAGCGATGTCACCGACCGCATCCTCGCCCACAAGCCGGGTGAGGCGGTCACCCTTGACGTGATCCACAAGGGGACGGCCAGCAAGCTCGACGTGACCTTGGTATCCCGGCCGCGTGATATTGTTCCCATGGAGCCCCAGGGCATGGACATGCAGGCATTGGAAAGCCTGCCCAAGGAGATGGCCGAGCGCATCCGCCGGGAGCTCGACAAGAAGTCGGGACCGCTGGATCTGAAGCTGGAGGACCTTTCCGCCATGCCACGCCAGATGGAAGACGCGATGCGCGAGATGCAGGACCGCATGCGGGACGCCATGAGATTGAATGGACTGCCGGAGGACGGTGAGGTCGCCGCGCCGCAAGCTGAGAAGCCCCAGGCGCAGAGCGCGGCCACCTTCCGCATGCAGGACAACGAGGGAAGCATCGAGCTGAAGTCGTCGAACGGATCCAAGGAACTCACGCTGCGAGACCATGACGGGAATACCCTGTGGAGCGGCCCTTGGAACACGGAGGCTGACAAGTCCGCAGCCCCGCGGGATGCCCAGCGCCGCGTGGAGGGGCTCGGCATCGACAACGATTTCAAGGGCAACGGGATCCGGTTCCGCTCGAATCCAGCGGTGCCCAAGGACTGACCTTCAATTTTTTTATGGGAGCTGGGTTCACGCCCGTGTCCGGCTGGTTCGGACGCGGGCGTGTTTTTATTGGCGTGAGACCCCCATCTGATATCTTGCGACGGATCCGATGGCGCTCATACCCGATCCTTATTCCGACGTAGATCCCGTTGAAAGCAACGGTGCCCGCGGCTGGCTTGAAAAGCTCTTCCACGGGTTCATGTTGTTACTTTTGGAAGCCATTGTCTTTTCGGTTTCAGGGGCTTTGGTCTTTCTCTGCATCGCCAGGAACGTTGCTACCATGTCCATGACACCGCAAACGGGCTGGCTCATCTTTGGCGGCGGAGGACTGCTGGGACTCGGCGCTTTCATCGTCATGATGATCGGGCGGGCAAATTGATCCTAGCCGGGTTCACCGCTCAGGGTGACCTTTGCAGTTGCGAGCACTCTTTCTCCCAACAGGACTTTGCCGTCGATTTGAACCAGTCCCCCGAGACGCCCTTCCACCTTGGCGTGAATTTCAAGAAGGTCGCCCGGTACGGCGGCACCGAGAATCTTGGCCGCGCGGACTCCGGTGAGCCGCAGGTCATTCATCGGCGGATGTCCGGGGTCGGTTTGCACCACGACGCCGCCGAGCTGGGCGATCGCCTCGATCAGAATCACGCCCGGCATTATCGGATTGCCGGGAAAATGTCCTTCCAGGAAGGCCTCATCGCCTTTCACGCGGTAGACCGCCGTGGCGTCTTT
>CAXTTX010000194.1:5149-8016 GCA_964247045.1 uncultured Verrucomicrobiales bacterium
CAGGGACGTCAATTCGTCCACAAAGCGGAACGACGGGCCGTGGGGCAGGGCCTGCAGGGCGGTTTGCGGGTCGGGGGTCATCTCCGGCAGAGCATCGCACCCGTCGGGCGGGGGCTGGCAAGCCTCTTCCGGCGGTGAAAAAATGCATTGCCAAGCGGTTCCGGCGGCTTCATGGTCCCGGTATTGGAACGACGGAACGGTGCTTCCTGTCATCCCTTCCAAAACACCTGCCGGGTTGATATGCCCGCCTGCCCCGCCGGGCCTTGGAAAGCTTTCATACGGAAGCAATGTTTGAACCGGCTGCCACGCAGGCACGTATTTCCCCGATCTCCCGCTGGCTGTCACGAGCATCCTTTCGTGCGTGCCAATCGGGGAAATTCCCCTTACCCAACCCCTATATTCACATCACATGGCCGGTCACAACAAGTGGTCCAAGGTCAAACACATCAAAGCCAGGGTCGATGCCATCAAAGGCAGGGTCTTCAGCAAGTGCGCACATGAAATCGCGCTGGCGGCCCGAGCCGGAGGCGGCGACCCGGCAGGCAACTCCCGGCTCCGCACCGCAATCGACAACGCCAAGTCGGTTTCGATGCCAAAGGATAACATCGACCGCGCCATCAAGAAGGGCACCGGTGAACTAGGCGGCGAAGCGATCCAAGAAGTCACCTACGAAGGCTATGGCCCCTCCGGCATCGCTTTCCTCATTGAAATGGCAACAGACAATCTCAACCGCACAGCCGCAGACATCCGTTCGATTTTTTCGAAAGGCGGCGGCACCGTCGCTACCCCGGGCAGCGTTGCCTATCAATTCGACCGCAAGGGCGAGATCCGCGTTTCCGCGACCGATCTTCCGGAAGACAAGATGACGGACGCCGCGATCGATGCGGGTGCGGACGACGTGCAGAGCGACGAGGAAGAACACGTGATTTACACGGCCACCAACGAACTTGGCACCGTGGCGAACGCCCTGCGATCCGCGGGCCTGAACCTGATTTCCGAAAAAATGGTCTCCATCCCGCAGAATCCCGGCGTCGTCAGCGACATCGCCATCGCGCGCCAGGTTTTGAAACTGCACGACCAATTGGACGATTACCCGGACACGCTGAACGTGTTCATCAACTTTGAAGTGGCGGACGAGATCATGGATCAACTCGCGTCCTGAATGAACCACCCCACCAATTCTGATAGATTTTCCGGATGAGCAACGATACCGACCAGGACACCAAGCCGCACCACGCCGCGGATGCCGCCGAAAGCGCGGCACCAGCACGCAAGCGGGCCACCAAGAAAACCGCGGCGACCAAAACCGCGGCGAAGAAGGCCCCGGCCAAAAAAGCGGCGAAGAAGGAGGCAGCGAAGCCAGAGACAGCCAAAAAGACCGTCGCCAAGAAGGCCGCGCGCAAATCCGCCGCGAGCGCCGAAATGGAACTCCCCTTCACCGACACGCCGGCAGCCCGCAAGGTGACTGCTTCCGAGGAAGCACCCGCCGCCAAGGAAATCAAGGCGACCAAGGTTCCCCGCGCGAAGAAGGTGGCGGCAAAAAGGGAAGAAGCTTCGGCCGAATCCGTGGTTTCAGCGCCTTCCCCCGCTCCTGTTTCCGAAGCCGTTTCCGACGATTCACCCCGCCGTATCGGCCGGGTGCCCGGTGGCGGACGGACTGGCCAGCGCGATGCAGGGACCGAGAAGCAGGCTCCACCCGCGCAGGCGGGCCCTGCCCAGCAAGCTCCCCGCCGCCAACAGGAGTCTCCTGCCCAACAGCAACCGCCGAACCAAGGTGGCCAAGGGAACCAAAGTGGTCATGGGAATCAGGGAGGCCACCAAGCCCAGGACAATGTGAGCCGCAGCAAGCGCCGCCGCGAGAAGCGGAAGCGCCGGAAGCAGGAGCGTGTCGAACAAGGAGGTCCGCCGCAGGGCAATCGCCAGCAGCATCGTCACGAGCACCGCGGGCAACAGAACCAGAATCATCAGAATCACGGCCATCACCAGAACACCCAGAGCCACGGCCACCATCAGAATGCCAATGATTCGGACGACCGCCGCCCGGGACAATTGACCGGACCGAAGGTAGAGGGCGACGGGATGCTTGAACTCGCGCCGAAGGGCTTCGGCTTCCTGCGCGTCGCCGCGAAGAATTTCGAGCAGGCGCGTGATGACATTTTTGTCACGCCGGAAACGATCCGCAAATACAACCTGCGTGTCGGCCAGTGGATCCATGGCCTCTATCAGGAAGGCCCGCGCGGTCCGCAACTGGTGGAGATCACGAAGATCAACGACCTGACGCCGGAAGAATCCGCCAAGTTGCCTCACTTCGACGAATTGAAGGCGATCAATCCGAGCAGGCGCATCAGCTTTGAAACCACGCCGGACCGCTACACCACGCGCGTCGTGGATATCATGGCGCCGGTTGGCCGTGGCCAGCGTGGCCTCATCGTTTCGCCGCCACGTTCCGGCAAGACCACCCTCCTCCTCCACATGGCGGAAGCCATCCGTGAGAAATACGACGAGGCGATCCATTTGATGGTCGTTCTGGTCGATGAGCGTCCGGAGGAAGTAACGGAGTTCCGCCGCGCCCTGCCCGGCGCGGAGATTTACGCGAGTTCCAATGACGAGCAGGCGCGCAACCACACCCGCATCGCGGAGCTGGCGATCGAGCGTGCAAAGCGTCTCGTGGAAGGAGGCAAGGATGTATTCCTGATCATGGATTCCATCACCCGTCTCGCCCGCGCCTACAACAATGGCATGAACAACCGTGGCCGGGGCACCGGCTCGGGAGGCATCACCATCGGCGCGTTGGAAGTTCCCCGCCGTCTTTTCGCCGCCGCCCGCAACACCCGCGTCTCATCGGCCAGCTACTTCAAGGCGCCGGC
>CAXTTX010000194.1:8026-9306 GCA_964247045.1 uncultured Verrucomicrobiales bacterium
CCCGTGGCGGAGGCTCGCTGACGATCCTGGCGACCGCCCTCATCCAGACCAACTCCCGCGCGGACGAGGCCATCTACATGGAGTTCAAGGGCACCGGAAACATGGAGCTCGTGCTGGATCGCAAGATCGCCGAGAACTACATCTATCCGGCCGTTGACATCTTCAAGTCCGGGACGCGGCGCGAGGAATTGCTGCTCGCGGACCACATGCTGCACAAGATCCATCTCATCCGCCGCGGCCTTTCCGGCCACCGTCCGGTGGAGGCGATGGAACGCCTGCTCTTCTTCCAGAAGAAGTTCCCGAACAATCCGCAGATGCTGCTGGAGATCAAGGGCTGAACGAACGAGCCTCCATGGAGCCAGCCTGGATCCAGCCATAAGCCCGTGAGAGTCCTGTCGATCGACCCTGCTGTTAGAAACACCGGTTACGCCGTGCTCGAGGGAGATCCCCGCAAGCCCGTCGTGCTGGCCTTCGATGTGATTTCGATCCCGAAATCCATCCCGCAGTCCTCGGCACTCGCGGCCGTGCGCACGCATCTGGCGAATGTCATCCAGAAGTTCCAGCCGGATGAAGTGGCGGTGGAGGGTATCATTTATGTGCAATCCCACCAGACCGCGATCGCCATGGGTGCGGCCCGTGCCGCCGCGATGATCGCGGCCGCCGACCATGGGCTGAGAATCTACGAATACTCGCCGAAGAAAGTAAAGATGGCTGTGGTTGGCAGAGGCACGGCCGACAAGTCACAGGTCGCCTTCATGGTCCGTGCCTTGCTGGGCCTGGCGGAAACCCCACCGCCGGACGCGGCGGATGCCCTTGCCATCGGAATGGCCCATCTGCAGGCTTCCGACCCGCTCAAGGCGAAGCTTCTCGACCGCCGGCTCATCTGAACACAGCATGTTGGAGTTCGTCCATTTTTCCGAACCCGTCGCCTACGATGAAGGTCTGCGGATCCAGGAACAACAAGTCCAGGCCGTCCTTTCCGGCACGGGACCCGAGACGATTTTCCTGCTCGAACACCAGCCGGTTTATACCATCGGCCGGCTCCGTGACCAGTCCTCCCTGCGGGATCCGTCGTCGCTTCCCCACCCGGTCCATGAAATCAACCGTGGCGGCCAAGCGACCTATCACGGTCCGGGCCAATTGGTCGGCTATCCGATTCTCGACCTATCGCCGCGCGGAAAGGATCTGCACGAGCATCTCCGCAAGATCGAAGACGCCTTGATCAGTGCTTGCGCGCGCTTCGGCGTGGCAGCGGGGCGCCGTGAGGGGCTCACCGGCGT
>CAXTTX010000194.1:9316-9685 GCA_964247045.1 uncultured Verrucomicrobiales bacterium
GGAAAACCGCAAGCTCGCCTCAATCGGCGTCGGCGTCCGCAAATGGATTTCGATGCACGGCTTCGCCATCAACATCACCCGGGAAAGCCTGCCGCCCTTTTTCGCGATCACCCCCTGCGGGATCGACGGGGTGGCCATGAGTTGCCTGGAGAGCGAGGCAGGCAGGCCGATCCGCGTGGCCGAGGCCGCCGCGGTGATCGCGGAAGAATTGCGGAGTCTCTTCGAGATCAGCAAATAGCGGGGATTTTGGCCCTGAAAATGCAGGAAGCCGCGGCCAAGGCGACCGGCAGGTAGGGCATGCCGGGCCCGCTGCAAGATGCGGGCTCGGCGGGTCGAATCGGGCGACGCGCGGAGAACGGCGCGAAGTCG